>JARKQW010000221.1 GCA_029974695.1 Syntrophobacteraceae bacterium
CAGGCCAAAGTGAACGAACTTCGGGGAGTGGGGATCATGGAGGCACCCCGGGGCACCCTCATCCACGACTACGAAGTGGATGAGACGGGGATTCTGAAGAAAGTCAGCCTCCTGGTGGCAACGGGGAACAACAACCTGGCCATGAACAAGACCGTGGAGCAGATCGCCAAGGAGTACCTGAGCGGTGCAACCATCACCGAAGGCCTCCTGAACCGGGTGGAGCACGGCATTCGGCTCTACGACCCCTGTCTGAGCTGTTCGACCCATGCCGTGGGCAAAATGCCCCTTCATGTGCAAGTGGTGGATTCCAAGGGAGAGATCCTCGACGAGCGTTATCGGGACTAAAAACACGACGAGCCTTTCCCGCACCTTCACCGGGAACGAAACAGTGGTTTTGATCCTCGGATACGGAAACAGCCTGCGCCGTGACGACGGCGCAGGCTTGTTGCTTGCCGAGAAGCTCGAGAGACTCTGGATGGATGCCGGGGTCGAGGTGAAGTGCCTCCTGGTGCACCAGCTCACCCCGGACCTAGCCGAGGAAATTTCCCGGCAGGGCCTGGATTCGGTGGTCTTCGTGGACGCCCGGGTGGTCGCCGGTCCCCCGGACGACCTCACAATCCACCTCGAACCCCTGGAACCCTCCGAAATGTCCCTGTCCCCGGGCCACCAGTCCGACCCGGGCTCCCTTCTGCTGATTGCCCGGGAGCTTTTCGGTCGAGTGCCGACCGCATGGCTCGTCACCGTTCCCGGGGTGGATTTCGGCCTGGGAGAATCCCTGAGCCCGGTGGCCCAAGAGGCCCTGGACCACATCCCTTCCTGCCTGAACCTTCCCCCCGGGCGCCGGGATGCACCGTTTCCTCCCTCGTGATTCCAAGGCCCTTCTTCTCTATCCCCCGGAAACCGTCTCCGAGCCGTTGGGACCACCTTCTCCGGCCGTCCCGGCAAAGCCTGCAGCCTTGGGGAGAAGAATGCCCTATTCCCTGTGAATCTTTTTTCGTTATGCGAAACTCCTGTTGACAAATTTCACTTTGCAAACGTAGTATACAACCACCGTTTCTCGTGCACAAAGTGCACAAGATGGGGGAGTGAATCCGGGACCTCAGCCATCTTCAGCGCGGATGAACGTCATGCTCAGCAAGGTGCTGCACTGCTCCACCCTCATTCTCGGTTGCGGCAATCCCCTTTTCGGGGACGACGGATTCGGACCCGCCGTCATCGACCATTTGCTGAGCCATTACACCCTGCCGGACCCCGTGGCCGCCGTGGACGTGGGCACGGGCATGGGAAGCTTCCTGGTCGACCTCCTGCTCTTCCCTCAAAAGCCTCGAAGGATCTTCATCCTGGATGCCGTTTCCGACTCGGACCGGCGGCCCGGGGAGATTTTCGAGCTTCCCCTCTCGAGCCTCACCGGCAAGGACACCACGGTCATCACCCTCCATGAGTTTCCTTCCGCTCAGGTCCTGCAGGAGTTGGAACAGCAGGCGGGCGTGAAGGTTCACATCCTGGTGGTACAGGCCCAATCCATCCCCAAGGAGGTTTCCCCCGGCCTTTCCCCCCCGGTCCTGGAGGCCGTTTCCCAAGCGTCCCTGTGGTTGTACCGTCAAGTCGAGGAAGAACCATGATTGTCCTGAGAGTGAGCCAGTTGGCCGAGAGGCTCGGAGTCCACCGCAACACCATCCGCAACTGGATCAAGAGCGGCAAGCTTCCCACTCGTTCCGTGGACGGCAAGCGATACCTCATCACGGAAGAGGATTTCTCCCGATTGTGCCAGCAGTTCGGTCTGGACGGCTCTTCCATGAGGTTGAAGTACGTTCCCGGGGGGCCGGTGATCGAAAAGCCCGCCGTCAAACCCGACGAAAACTTGAGAAAGATCGGCACCCGCTCTCTTCGACTGCGCCCCGACCCCCAGTGGGCGGACGTATGCGTCACTTGCGGGAGCTGTGCCAGCGCGTGTCCCCTTTCGGGCGTAGACGGCATGGACCCCCGGAAGGCCATTCGCATGGCGGTCCTGGGCCTCGAGGACGAACTCATTGAATCCCAGTGGCCGTGGAAGTGCACCTTGTGCGGCAAGTGCGAAGAGGCCTGTCCCATGCGGGTGGAAATCGTCTCCCTGCTGCAGCTGGTCCGAAGGATGCGACCCCGGGAACGAATCCCGGGCCCCCTGCACAAGGGCGTCCTCATGTGCATCGAGAAGGGGAACAACCTGGGGATCCCCAAGGACGATTTCGTATCCCTGCTCCGGGAAATGGGGCGGGAAATGAACGAAGACGGTTACCTGGGCTTCTCCGCCCCCATTGATGTTCGGGGAGCAAACCTCATGGTGACGGTCAACTCCAAGGAGCCCTTCGCCGAACCCGACGACATGAAATTCTGGTGGAAGATCTTCTACGCCGCCGGGGAATCCTGGACCATCCCTTCGGAGTATTGGGAGGGCGTCAACTGGGGCTTTCTGACGGGGGACGACGACGCCATGAGGACCATTGTGGGGAGAATCGTCCAAAACATGCACCGGCTCGAGTGCAAGACCCTGCTGCTTCCGGAATGCGGCCATGCCTATTATGCGACCCTCCTGGGGCTGCATCGATGGTTCAAGGACGACTTGCAAACCTTCGAGGTGGTTTCGGTTTTCGACCTGCTGTACCGGTACCTTCAGGAGGGTCGGATTCGCGTGGACCCCTCCCGGCACCCCCAGCTCACCACCTACCACGACTCCTGCAACTACGGGCGCCATTCCCTCAAGGCCTTCGGAAAGGCCTACTTCGAGGAGGGGCGTGCCATCACCCGCCAGTGCGCTCCCAACTTCGTGGAAATGTATCCCAACCGCGCGGGCAATTACTGCTGCGGCGGCGGCGGAAGTGCGTGGGCGGTCCCTTTCAAGGAGGAGCGGGTTTTCCACGGGCGGTTCAAGGCCCGGCAGATTGAGAACACCAAGGCCAAGCTGGTGATCGCCTCCTGTCACAACTGCCGGGACCAGATCATGAAGAGCCTTCGAAAGGAATACAATCTGGACATCCAGGTGAAGTATCTCTGGGAGCTGGTGGCGGATTCCCTGGTGCTCTAGCCTACCGGCGAACATCCGCGGCAACGGGAAGAATTAGGGTACGGGAGCACACGACATGCTGCTGCAGGAGAAAATCGGTGCCGTGATGGTGGTGGGGGGAGGCATCGCCGGGATCCAGGCGGCCCTGGATCTGGCCGACAGCGGGTACTACGTCTACCTGGTGGAACGCTCGGGGGCCATTGGGAGCACCATGGCCAAGCTGGCCAAAACGTTTCCCACCAACGACTGCTCCATGTGCATCCTTTCTCCTAAGCTGGTGGAATGCAGCCGGCACCTGAACATCGAATTGAAGACCCTGACGGAGGTGGTCAAGATCGCAGGGGAAGTGACCAATTTCACCGTCACCCTCCGTCAGCAGCCTCGATACGTGGACATGGACCGGTGCATCGCCTGCGCCAAGTGTTCCCGAAGGTGTCCCCGGGACGTACCGGATGAGTTCAACGAGCGCATCGGGTTCCGCAAGGCCATCTATGTTCGGTATCCTCAGGCCGTCCCCCTCAAATACCAGGTGGACCCCGAACACTGTGACCGGCTGCTGGGGGGAGACTGCCGAATCTGCGAGGATGCGTGTCCCGCCCACGCCTTGCGTTTCGACGACCAGGTGCGGGAATACTCCGTTCGGGTCGGCTCCATCATCATGGCCCCCGGCTATCGCACCTTCGACCCCCGGGGCATTGCCACGTGGGGATACGGGGTCTTTCCCAACGTGATCACCTCCATCGAGCTGGAACGCTACCTTTCCGCCTCGGGCCCCACCGGAGGTCGGCTCCTCAGGCCTTCGGACCGGAAGGAAGTCCGGAAAATGGCCTTCCTCCAGTGCGTGGGCAGCCGGGACTACACTCCCCCTTCCCACGGCTACTGCTCCTCCGTCTGCTGCATGACCGCCATCAAGGAAGCCATGATATCCATGGACCGGGTCCAGGACCTCGAGGTTTCCGTCTTCTACATGGACATGCGAACCCATGGGAAGGGCTTCGAACGTTACTACGAGAGGGCCAAGGCTCGGGGAGTCAGGTTCCACAGGTGCCGGGTCCATTCCCTGGAACCCCTGGCGGATCATCGCCTCTATTTTCGCTACATCACCGACGAAGGAAAACAGGAGAAGGACGAATTCGACCTGGTGGTCCTTTCCGTGGGCATGGAATCCCCTCCCGAGGCGATTCGGCTGGCGGAGCTGGCGGGAGCGGAGCTCAACCACAACCGCTTCGTGGTCACCTCCTCCCTGTCCCCCGTCACCACCAGCAGGCCCGGGATCTTCGTATGCGGCGCGTTTTCCGGTCTGAGGGACATTCACCAGGCGGTGGTGGAAGCTTCGGCTGCGGCGGGAGCCGCCGCCATTCCCCTCACGGACGTCCGGTACAACCAATGGCGCCAGCGGGAGTTCCCTCCCGAACGGGACGTGTCCCGGGGACCGCCCCGGATCGGTCTGTTCCTGTGCGAATGCGGGACCAACATCTCGGGGATCATCGACATGGAGGCCCTGGAAAGGTACGGGGCAACGCTCCCTCATGTGGTCTACACGGAGAGGAACCTGTTCGCTTGTTCCGAGGACTCTCAGATCGCGTTGCGCCGCAGAATCGAGGAGGAGGGGCTCAATCGCATCGTGATCGCCGCCTGTTCCCCTCACACCCACGAGGCCCTGTTCCGCAATACCCTGAAGACCTGCGGTTTGAACGAAAACTTGATCGAGATGGCCAACATCCGCAATCAGGCCTCCTGGGTCCATGCCCTGGAGCCCGCAGCCGCCACGAACAAGGCCAAGGACCTGATCCGCATGGCCGTCGCAAAAGTGACCCTCCTTCAGCCCCTCCCGTGTGTTTCCGTAAACGTGAATCCCCTGGCCCTGGTGATCGGCGGAGGGATGGCCGGGATGGTGGCGGCCCTGGGACTGGCCGACCAAGGGTTTCCCGTTCACATCGTGGAGAAAACCTCGGAATTGGGCGGCAACGCCAGGCACCTCTTCAAGACCTGGAAGAACGAGGACGTTCCTCCCTTCGTGAACGATCTCATCACCCGGGTCAAGGAACACGAATTGATCACCGTGCACATGAGAAGCCGGGTGGTGCATGCCGAGGGATTTGTGGGCAACTTTCGTTCCACCATCCAGAAGAACGCCACCCACTCCGTCATCGACCACGGGGCCGCCGTCATTGCCGTGGGCGGCCAGGCCTACAAGCCGGATGAATACGGATACGGCCAGTCTCAGCGGGTCTTCACCACCCTCGAGTTCGACAAGCTGCACCAGGTGGGAGACGAGCGGGTCAAATACGGGTCGAATTTTGCCTTCATTCAGTGCGTGGGATCGAGGACCCCCGAGAGGCCCTATTGCTCGAGGGTCTGCTGCACCCACGCCATCCAGTCCGCCATCGAGCTCGTGGAAGAAAATCCCGAACGAAACGTCTTCGTACTCTACCGGGACATTCGCTCCTTCGGCCAGAGGGAGGAGTTGTACCGGAGGGCGCGGGAACTGGGAGTGATCTTCATCAATTACGACATCCATGAAAAACCGGAGGTCCGTGTGCGGGAAAACGGGCTCCAGCTGGTGGTCTGGGATCACGTTCTCCACGAACGGGTCAGCTTGAGCGCCGACGTCCTGGTCTTGTCCACGGCCATTGTGCCCCAGCCCGAGGTGCGCGAGCTGGCCAATCTCTACAAGATTCCCGTGGATGCGGACGGCTTTTTGCAGGAAGCCCACGGCAAACTTCGCCCCGTGGACTGCGCCGCCGAAGGGATCTTCCTGGCGGGCCTGGCCCATTATCCCAAGCCCATCGAGGAAGCGGTGGCCCAGGCCCAGGCCGCCGTGTCCCGGGCGGTGACCGTCTTGTCCAAGCGCCGAATCGACCTGGAAT
>JARKQW010000228.1 GCA_029974695.1 Syntrophobacteraceae bacterium
GTACCGGGCGTCGGTGAAAAGGCACAGGTCCGTGAGGGCCAGTCGGCGAACCATCTGCCCCTTTCCGCGCAGCATCGGGGTATCCGCGTTCCGACGATAGGCGGCGTGGATCCCCATGAACCCCAGCAGGACCAGGTTTACCCCCAACCAGGCAAAGAAACGATGGGATTTTCGTTCGAACATGTTCAGTCCAGGCCCTTGATCAGCTCCGGGGTGACCTTGTCGAAGGAAAAGATCCCGGTGCCTCCGTGATCCGACTGGAACTCCCGGGCGTCCTCTTCCTTCTCGAAAGGAATCAGCTCCCTTCCCATGGGCCCAAACACGTCGCTTCCCACCACGTAGTAGGCCTTTTTCCCGTCAATGGGCTCCAGGGAGTAGTAGTCCGTAACCCAGACATACACAATATTTTCGACCTTCCTCGAGGGATGGTACTTGGACACATTCTGGAAAAATTTGAAGAGATCCTTGGCCCCGTCAAAGACGGCGTAAGACCCGTCGGGATACTTGATCCCGGCAATGAAGTCCGGATACTTGGCCACAAACATCCCGCAGACGGGGCACTTGTCCCGGGGGGTGGGCTTTACCGGGTCCGTGTCCCCCGCCATACACCCCGGACCCCCGGTCCACAGTCCCCAGACCAGGAAAATCCATATCCACTTCTTCATCCTGCTTCCCCCCACCGGGATCCGAAGAGCTCCCGGGAAATCGTGACACGCTCCCCGTGACCCCTATCCCCCTCGTCCCGGGATTTGGACGGCCTCCGGACCGGAATCCCGGCGGGCTCCGTCCGGAAACAACGGCAGACCCGCCCTCCCGCCGTTCGGACGCTCTTCAATTCCGCATCCGGGATCTCCCCCCGATCGGTGCTGAGCCCTCAACCTTTCCGCCCGGTGTAAACCGCCCGGGACCCGGCGCTACCGTTTGGAAGCCTCCATCGAAGGGAGCGACGGCAAACCCGCAGCCCGCCGCTCCTATTTCTTGGGCTCCCCCTGTTTGCTTTTCATCATCTTTCTCTTCTCACGAATCATCTTGGTATCCGAATACATGTCTTCGTAGGAAGCCTTCATGGCATCGTCCAGGACCACCAGCTCCCCCCCGTTTTCCTTTACGTACCCCTGGGCATCCTCCTTGCCCTCGAACGCCCACTTGGCCCGCTTGGACATGACCCCCGGCTTGTTGCCCCCCAGGACCCAGGTAGCCGCTTCCGCCTCGATGAGCTTCTTGGTTTTGTAGTCTCCCACCTGGATGCTTTGGGGAGTCTTGTCGATGTTCAGGGAGAGATCCACCGCCGCACAGTGGATACTGCAAAGACCTACGGAAGTTCCATCATCGTATTCGATGAGCATCCTGCTGTGGGCGAACTGGTTCCGGTCCATGCCGCAGTACTTGCACGACGGATGCTTGGCAATGTCGTCCGCCGACTGGGCCGGGGCAACGGTGCCGAAACCCAGGACCGTCACCAGCAGGAATCCGAGGATGATTCGACTTTTTCTCATGGGAGTCCCCTCCTTTTCTGGGATGTTGATCGTCCTGCGGCCCCGATCTCTGGGGGTCCCGGGGCCGCCCCCGGCGGTCAGCGCCTTCCTGACCGCACCCATTATCCTCCGAACCGGTTTTTCGCAAAATGGGGACTATCCTGTATTTTTCTTCTGCACCGATCCGTACTTCCATACGGTGAAGTGAAACGGCGATTGTCAGAACAAAGCCAACCCGCTTGTTCCGTCCAAAGGCAAAAGCCGGTTGCTCCCGGATCGTCCGAAGGCACCCCCCGAAGCGCCCTTCTCAAGGCCTGGGTCCGTTTCCGGCGATCGAGCCGTTCCCGGGAGGGATTTCCCCCGAAGGGTGCCGATTCCTTGCGGCCCGGTCCGCCTCCTCGAGGATTTGCCCGGGAGACGGAAAGCCGTGGAACCGGCGCCATCGGCCCCCGAGGCTCCCCCCGATCATGCGGGGCATGTGGTTGTGATCCTCGAGTCGCAGGGAAGCCGGCAGGCCCATTCCCCGCAAAACCCGGGTGAGGTCCTCCCGGCTCCCGTGAGAAAGACCCACCCGGGCTTTGGGCGGCGCCGGGTTGTGTTGCGTATTCCCGGAGTCGAGGCGGCAGGTCTTTTGCCGGGGTCACGGTCACGGACACCAGGGCCCCTTCTTTTCCCCCGGGCCTTCCCCCAAAAGATCCTGCACGCGGCCCAGGAAATGCACGAGGACGGGGTATGTGGTGGGAGACGCCGTGTAGAAAGGGATGACGACGGAAACCCGGTCCCCGATCACGTCGCTCACAAAGCGCACCTTCTGGCCTTCCTGGTCCAGGAGTTCGAGGTCGTGCACCCGGACCTCGGGGTAGTCCCCTTCCCTTCCACGGCCGGCGTCCCCGGCCATGGATTCCGCACGGCATGGGAAAGCACGGGTTGAACCGCCATCCTCGCAACCACCCCGAACAAGAAAAGGAAGCAGAAGGACCCATGCCGTGGGAAGGATCGAGGAAATCGGCCCAATCGAGGGGCTCCCGACCCGGATCAGGAGGAAGTCTCGGGCGGGGAGTCCCCGGCCGGCACGTATCGACAGGCACGGCCCTTGCCCAGGCGATGGAGCAGGTCCCCGTCCACCAATTCGTTGAGCTCCCGCAAGGCCTGGCGCTCGGAGATGTCGTTGATCTGGGAATAGTATCGGTTGGTGATGAACCCGTGGGCCCGAACGAACTCGAGGGCCTTGATCTGCCGTGGTTTCAGGCCCGAGGACGGCAGGCGATCTCCGGCATCGATCCCTCCCGTTTCCTCGGCCCGGGAGGGGATCTCCCCCACCCCGGGGAGCTCTCCCCCCGGTTCCGGTTTGCCTCCGGGCAACGGTTCTCGGATTTCCGACGGGAGGTCCTTGGCGAGGATCTGTTCCCCGTTGCATAGAATCACCGCTCTTTCGATGACGTTTTCGAGCTCCCGCACGTTTCCAGGCCACGGGTATTCCAGCAGCAGGCGCATGGCTTCGGAATCCATGCGGATGGGCCGTCCGCCGGGAGGGGGATACTTCTTGAGAAAGTGAGTGACCAGCAGGGGGATGTCGTCTTTCCTGGATCGCAACGGGGGCAGCTGGACGTGCACGACGTTGAGGCGGTAGAACAGGTCCGAGCGAAACCGACCCGCCGCCACTTCTTCCTTGAGGTTTCGGTTGGAGGCGGCCACCACGCGGACATCCACCTTGAGGCTCTGGCGTCCCCCCACCCGCTCGAACTCCCTCTCCTGGAGGACGCGAAGGAGTTTGACCTGGAGGGGCGGAGACATCTCGCTGATTTCGTCCAGGAAGAGCGTCCCCTCGTGGGCGAGTTCGAACCGCCCCTTCCTCTGAGCCACTGCGCCGCTGAACGCCCCTCGCTCGTGCCCGAAGAGCTCGCTCTCGAGGAGAGTCTCGGGGAGAGCGCCGCAGTTGACGGTAATAAACGGCTGATCCCGCCGGGGGCTGTTGAAGTGGATGGCCTTGGCAATGAGCTCCTTGCCGGTTCCCGATTCCCCGGTGATCAAGACCGTCGCCTTGGCGGGAGCCACTTTCTCGATGAGCTGGTAGATCCGCTGCATCCCGATGCTCT
>JARKQW010000255.1 GCA_029974695.1 Syntrophobacteraceae bacterium
ATTCCACATTCTATCTTTCTCCATGTCGGCTCTTTCCCGTTAGAAGGGCTTCCGGGTGTCTTTCGAGATAATCCGCCAGGGTCCGCAAGGACCGGGCGGCCGAGGAGATCTCTTTGAGGGCGTCGGTGAGCTCGAAGCGAACGCTGGATCGTTCCCCGGTCAAATCCTCGAGGGACGCCAGGGTCCGATCGGCCCTCCGGACCGCCTCCTGGGTCAGCTTCAACGTTTCCACCGCGTTGTCCACCAGGGGGGAGATTCCTTTCTTGGCCTCGACCACAAAACCCTGGGTGTCCTTGACCACCTCGTTGGCCTTGGACAGGAGCGGCTGGATTTGAGTGTCCAGGCTTTTCAGGAGCTTGCGCACATCGGCAAGAGCCTCCTTCACGCCCGCCGAAAGGGGCTTGATTTCGCCGTTGACGGTCTCGACCAGGGAACGTGCATTCTGGGCCGTCTCCTTGACGGCAACCATGGTGTCCTTGAGCTCGGGAGAATTGATGAACTGTTCGAGGCCGTTGATGGCGGCGACGATCTTGCTGCTCAGTTCCTCGATGGGGAGCTTGTCGATGGTCTTGGATATGGTCTCGAGGGTGGACGGCACCGTGGGAATCTCGACGACCCCGTCTTCCGCTCCCACCATGCGGGCGGGCTTGTCCGGAAGAAAGTCCAGCAGTACGTACAACTGGCCCGTAACCAGGCTCTGAATGTCGAGCTGGGCCCTCAGACCCTGTTCGATCAGGACTTCGACCGCCGTCTTGTCTCCCGGCTCCCCGACGATCTCCCGAACGGTCTTGGTACCGGTCATCTCGGTGATGCGGGCGGGATCGATGTCGATATAGACGGCAATCTTGACCGTCCGGTCCTTACGATCCATGAGTACGTTGATGCGGGACACGCTCCCCACCTTGACTCCCTTAAAATCCACGGGAGATCCGACGGACAGGCCCTTTACGGAGCCTTCAAAAAAGAGCACAAATTTCAGCGTCTTCTTGAAGAATTTGCCGCTTCCGAAAAGAACGATCCCCAACAGGACCAGGACGATGGTCCCCACGATGAAGGCTCCGATGGCCGTGGGACTGGCTTTCTTGCTCATGACGGCTCGATGATCTCTCCTGGTTGAAGGACTTGAATCTCCCGCGCGGGAGCCCACCTTCGGGCACCATCCCGGGGACCCCCCTTACGACGGATCGAGGCCCGTTTCCAGCGCTCGGGAGGGTTTTCCTCTCGTCAAGAAACTCAACACCTTGGGGTCCCGGGACTCTTCGAGCAAACGGTGGGGGTCCCCCCGGGCGATGATGGTTCTGCTTTCCGAATCCAGGAAGACGGAGTTGGTGGCAATGGAGAAGATACTCGCCAGCTCATGGGTGACCACGATCACCGTGGCTCCCAGGCTGTCTCGAAGTTCGAGAATCAGCTCGTCCAGCCGCTGGGCACTCACTGGATCCAGTCCCGCCGACGGCTCGTCAAAAAAGAGAATGTCGGGATCCAGGGCCATGGCTCTGGCCAGCCCCGCGCGCTTTTGCATCCCGCCGCTGATTTCCGAAGGATAGAATTCCTCGAAGCCCGAAAGGCCCACCAGGGCCAGCTTCAAGGCCACAATCTCCCGAATCTCCCCGGGGGAGAGCTCCGTGTATTCCTGCAGAGGCAGTGCGATGTTCTCGGCCAGGGTCATGGAGCTCCAGAGCGCCCCTTTCTGATAGAGAATCCCAAACCGCCTCATGAGACGTTCCCGCTCCCGGGGTTCCGTGGCCCAAAAGCTGGTCCCGTCGTAGAGCACCTCTCCCCGAGCCGGCTCCTTTAAGCCCACCATGTGTCGAAGCAGTGTGCTTTTTCCGCACCCGCTCCCTCCCATGATGATGAAGATATCCCCCCGCCGGACGGTAAAGCTGAGGTCCCGCTGGATCACAAAGCTCCCATACGCCATGGTCAGGTCTCGAACCTCGATGGGGACCTCTCCCGGCGATTCCTTCCCTTCCATAGACCCGGTCCTACAGCCCGATGATATCATAGATGACCGTGAGGATTGCATCCGACACAATGATGAACACAATGGCCGTCACCACCGCCGAGGTTGCCGCTTCTCCCACCGCCGATGCACTTCTGCCGCACTGCATCCCTCGAAGGCAGCCGGAGACGGCGATGAGGGCCCCGAACACGGCGGCCTTGACGAGCCCGGCCAGGAAGTCCTGCAATTCCACGGCGCTCTGGGTTTCGTTAAAATAGAGCAGGGGGGAGAGGTCCAGGGTTCCGATCCCCACGAGGGCGCCCCCCAGGATTCCCATGAGGTCGGCGTACAGGCACAGGGGCGGAAGCATGATCACCAGGGCGATCATCCGGGGCAGGACCAGGAATTCCATGGGGGAGATTCCCAGGGTCTTGAGGGCGTCGATTTCCTCGTTCACCTGCATGGTGCCCAATTGGGCCGCAAAGGCCGCCCCCGTTCTTCCCGCCATGATGATGGCCGTCATCATGGCCCCCATTTCCCGGGCCATCCCCAGGCCTACCAGGTCCGCTACGTAAATCTGTGCTCCGAAAAGCCTCAGCTGAATGGCGCCCACATAGGCGAGAATGACTCCGACCAGGACGCTGATGAGAGAAACGATGGGCAGGGCGTTGGCTCCGCATTCCTGGATCAGGTATCCCAGGTCCGAGGGGCGGAATCGAGCTTTGCCCCGCACCAGGCGAACCAGGGACAGCCACACTTCCCCGATGAACTCCACCATCTCGAGGGCGGAAAGGCCGATCCCGGAAAGCCCCTCGCGGATTCGCCGCAAAAGGGACGACCTCCCTTCCCGCCTTCGGGCTTCTTTGCTCTCCGGAACCGCCGTGGCCAGTACCAGGAGCTTTCTCAACCCCTCGGGCAGCCGGTCCCACTCCACATCGAGGTTTTTTTGGACGCAGACCTGGTGGAGTTGGACCAGGTAGCTGAGCAGACTGCTGTCCCACCCGGCCAGGTCCCAGGCTTCGAAAGACACGGTCTTGAGGGTGGGATGGCCCTCGATCTCCCTGCGGGCGGAATCCGTGGAAAGAAGCCCTTCGGCGAGGTTCCAATGCCCGGTCAGCCGGACGACCAGCCCGTCCCCGTCCCGGGGCAGGAAGATCACCCGGGGGTCCTTGTCCCCCGACGTAGTGTTGGATCCGTCATGCGGCTGCGTCATCCGTGGTTCCGCTCCGTCCCATCCCGGGACGGTGAAAGAATTCCGCCTTCCATGAGCACCGGCACTCGTTCCCGGTGAGGTCCTGCGAAAAGGCGTCGTCAATCTAGCGCGGTTCCGGAAAAGTTGCCAGAGAAACCGTCCAGGCCCAGGGTCCGGAATCGAGGATCCCCCGTGAATTCCCAGACGGGCCGCTCATCGACCCGGGACGGGAAACAGACGGGCGCTTCCGGAGAGGTAAAGGACCCCGCCTTTGGCGAATTCGACGGTCGGTAGCCCGCCGGGGGGACGGGACCTCGGGAACGCCACGGCGGGAAAAAAACGCTGCAACTGCCAAATATTCCCCTTTTGCCCTTGTCTTTGCGAGGACTCCCGTTATTATTCAGCGATGCTTGTTGGAGGAAGGACTTTGAGTGACACGGAAATCGACCTTTTGCCACGGCAAAGCGCGGTTTCGCAGGAGCTCCGAGTGCCGCGCCCCACAGCAGAAAAAATTCCCAATAAGAGAAGGATTTAGAAGATGACGGAAGGTCGAGTAAAGTGGTTCAATGACAGCAAGGGCTATGGTTTTATCGAAAGCGACTCCGGTAGCGATGTGTTTGTGCACTTCAGTGCGATCGAAGGAGCAGGGTTCAAGTCTCTGAGCGAAGGCGAAAGGGTTAGTTTCGTCGAAGAGGCGGGGAGAAAGGGACCCCAGGCAACCAAGGTGCGGAAGCTGTAAGCTCATCGTATCCGGGTTAAGCATTGGAGGCCGGGGCCAATTGGCTCCGGCCTTTTTGTTACTCGACGCTCTTCGGTACCTGCCTCCGCCCCCGGAGGAGTCCCCCGAAAAGGCCATGACTCTAAAGGTAGGCCGGAGGGATTCGGGACCGGGCGACCGGAGAGGGCTCGGGATCGTTTTTCAAGCCGGGGGAATGCGGATCCCGGCATCGAGCCGCCGGAAGCCGCCCCCGGGGAGGACGATTCCCCATCGACGAACCCCGCCGATGCTTTCGGCGCCGGGTGCCGGAAAAGGACCTCCCGAACGCGGATTAGGATGAGGGGCGATGGGGTTCCAGGGGGAGGGACAGGGACAAAGCGATTCCACCCGGCGGATCCAGCCGGGCCTCGATGGTTCCGCCGTGCTTGTTCACAATGATCTTGGCCATGGGAAGATCGATGTCGGAGTAGGACTGCTGGAAGGTCGTGAAGGGATAGAAGAAGTGTTCCACATCATCCGAGGACAGGTTTTGCGCCGGATATCGCATCTCCATGCGGATGAAATTCTCTTCCCTCCCCGTGGAAACCCGCAAGACATCCTCTTCCGAGAGCGCGCTCAAGGCGTTTCCGATCAGGGTTTTCACGGCCCGTTCCATGAGGGTCGGGTCGGCGGGAACTTTCGGGAGCCCCGGAGCCAGGTGAAGGTCCAGGCGGATCTTTTTGTCCGTCACCACGGGTTCCAGGGCGTTCAGGACCTTTTCCACCAGAGCGTTTAGCCGGATCGGGGAGACATCCAGATCCAGGGGCTGGATGTAGGTGAGAATCATGCGAAGGATCACCTCCAGGCGTCCGACTTCCTTTACGATGATCTGTACCTTCTGCCGGTTGGGGTCTTCGGGACTCATGGAGGAAAGGAGGCGGCGCGCGAATCCCCCCGCCGAAACCAGGGGATTTCGAATTTCGTGGGCAAGGCGGGCCGAGACCTCCTCGATGGTGCGCAGCCCTTCGGCTTGAATGAGCTTTTCCTGGAGGATCCTCCGGCCGGTCACATCGATGATGATGCCGTCCACGCTTCCGACCACTCCCTCGGAAACGAAGGACGGGATGGCGTGATCCAACACGTGCACCAGGCGGCCGTCCTTGTGACGAACCCGGTACTCGATCATGAGCTCCTCCCCCCGGCTGCAGCACTTCCGCCTCTGTTCCAACACCCTTTCCAGGTCCTCCCGGTACACCGTTTCTTTCCAGAGCCGCGGATTGGCGAGGATCTCGACCGCACTGTAGCCGAACAGCTCTTCGACAAAGGGGTTCACGAAGAGCACTTCTCCGTCCAGCCCCATGCGATACACCACCAAGGGAACATTTTCCACCAGGGTCCGGTATTTTTCCTCGGATTTGATGAGTTCGGCCGTTCTCTCCCGCACCAGGGCTTCGGCCCGCCGGTAGTCGCTGATGTCGCTGAGGATCCCCACGGAACCCGCCACCCTGCCCAAGTCGTCGTGCCAGGGAAAGGAATGGTCCCGCAGCCACTTGTGCTCTCCTTCCTTGCTCCGAATCAGGTAGTCGGCACGAAATTCCCCGGTCTTCCCTTCGGCACGATTTCTGGCGATCACCGAAGGAGAAACGTTCTCCCTTTCGGGCAGGTCGATTCTCACCACCAGCCGGGAAAACCCGATCTCTCGGATTTCCTCGGCGCTGTAGCCGGTCAGTTTCCTGATCCCCGGGCTGAGGTAGTCGTATTCCATGGAATCGTAGTGGAGGCGGTAGATGACGTCCCCCGTAGTCTGGGCCATGATGCGAAACCGCTCTTCGCTCTCCCTCAGGGAGCTCTCCACCTGTTTCCGGGCGACCTCGACGGCGGCCAGGTTCCCAATGAGCGACAGGGTATCGAGATCCGCCGCAGTATAGCGGATGCGGCTCCGATTGAAGACGTAGAGGACGCCCAGGTTCCTGGACCCCATCCGCACGGGAGCCGCCATGCCTGAGACGATGCCCTCTTCGGCGATGCTTTCGTCGGGAAGACGTTCCAGCCCCGCCTCTCCGAAATAATCCTCGACGTTATGCCCCTGCTGGGTTCGGGTCACCAATCCCCCCAGGCATTTGCCCGGAGGAAGGCGGATCTTTCGGAACGCCTCCAGGTGGATCCCCGAGCAGGTGTGTTTGTAGAAATCCCCCCGGCTTTCGTCATAAAGAGAAAGGTACGAGATGTCCGAATGCAGCAGGCGACGGCACTGATCCACGATGAGCTGGAGGTTTTGATCCAGGGTTCGGTCCGTGGTCATGGCGATGGCGAGATCGTAGAGGCCCCGGAATTTTTCCAGTTCGTCCTCGAGGGTTTTCTCCACCTCCCTGCGAAGACGCACCTCCTTTTCGAGCTCGGCGAGTCTTTTTTCCAGTTCCCGGCGGGTGGGTCTTTCCGACACGAGAAGATCCTCCGTGGATCCGTTTCCAAAAGCGCCCCGGGGACGGCGGCCCGACCGTCGGCCGAGCAACGCGGGGAATCCCTCTCCTCCGAATCCCGTGCAACCGGAGGAGAAGTCTTCTTCCATCACATCTACACGAATCCTTGCTTCCGATGCAAACCCTATCCTCCAATGGAAGCAAAAGGCCGGTCCCGGATCCGGGACAGGGAATCTTTGCGCTCGATTCCCGCTTCGTCCGGGAGGAAGCGGAGATTTTTGTCCAGGGGGTCCGGGCCGTCATAGCCTTCGTTCAGCCCAACATGGGAGACCTCAATGTGCGAAGCATCCTCGAAAGCAACGGGCACACAGGAACGAGCACCCGGCTCAAGGCCGATCTCCGGCAGATGTCCGATCTCTAGACCCCCGGAGCGAAGTTTCACCCGGCCAATGCCGTGAACCTCCCGGGGCCCTTCTCATTGGCCCGGTGTTCCCCGGCGGACCCCCCATCTCGTTGGTAGTCTCCGGCCTCAGCCTGCCGGAAAGGACCCCGGCCGCGCCTGCTTGGGGGGCTTGTCCACCGAGGAATACACCTTTGATGGTCTCGCAAAAAGGCCTGAAAAGTGCGTGTCTTCGATCCTAACCGATTGAATTCATGAGGTTCCGTTTTGGAAAGAACGACTTTTTGCGGGATCATCGCTTTTCACTTTCCCAAGAACGTCGAGATCCTGTCCGTACCAAAGGATGCTCATTTGGCCAATGCCTCGGGGCGCCACAATTCCACCTATCGCCGGGAGGGCGATGCCGTGACCGTCCATCGGAGCTTCCGGGACCAAACGCCGGGCCCCGTCCGCACCCCCGCCGACGACAGGGAATTCCGGATCCACCCCCGGCACATCCTACGGGACCTGAGGGCCCAGGTCCTTTACCAATAGCCGGTTGCGGGGCCAAATCATGGGCCGGTCACCTGGAAGAAGCGGACGGTCGGCCTGTCGAATCGGAGGGGGACAGGATTTGCGGGACTAGCGGGAAGGGCCGCGTTCCGATTCATAGAGGAAGATATCCATCCCACGTTGGGAGGCATTGGAGTAGACGGGTTCCAGGGCTTCCTGAATGAGCCGGTTGCCGCGCCAGAAAGGAAAACCGCCGAGCCGTTTCAGGAGAGCCGCCCGCAAGGGAGGGATGCGGACTTCTCCCAGCAAATCCTCCGGGAGCCTGCTCCCTTTCCAAAATACCTCCCCATCGGCGCAGATCGGATCGAGAGGGGGGGCTGCGTCCTCCGTTGCGCCGGGACACTCCATGCCCCCGAACTCCTTCCTGCTCCCGCCTTTCCCAGTCTGTGCCAGGCCGGCCAACAGCTCCTCCCTTTCCATCCCGCGAAGCTTGAAGATAAGGAAGGGATCTCTATCGAATTCCTCCCCGAGAAGATAGTAGACGGCCGCAATGTGCTTACAGGGGTTGGACCAGTCCGGGCAGGAGCAGCTGGTGGCAAGGTCCTTCGACTTGCTCGGGAAAAGCGACAGTCCGGCCCCATCAAACACCTGTTCTATGTCCTGGGGCATCTCGCCCGCGAGGAGCTTTGCAACGAAGAGTATCCGGCTCGAGAGCGCCTGGGCGAGCTTCCTCCAATCGGCCGGGGAAAGGACCTTCACCTGGAGGGCGACCTCATAGGGTCTGGGCCTCGAGCCCTGTACCCTGGCCTTCACTTTCCCTTTTTCGATGTCGATGGAGAGCACCTGGCCTCTTCTCGCGTAGGATCGTCCCCGGCCAAGCCTCTCTCCGATGTTGAAGCTCTCGAGGACGGCGATCCACCGTTTCGCCCACCAACTATTCCCGAATCCGCCTCGTTTCGATTGTGCCTTGATGCCGCCTTTGGCGGCCTTGGGGGTCGATCTCGGGAAATGATCATAATACCGCCACGACATAAGCCGGTCTCCTTTCTTCCGCTCCGCGCGTACCCCTGTTCCGGTGCCTGTCGTCCTTTCCCCGGTTCACCGTCCTACCGATTCAGGGCGTCTCATTCCGCCGCGGCGTCCTTGCCAAGGGCGAAGAGCTTTTTGAGCTCCGTTGTGGAGAGCTCGGTAAGCCATGCCTC
>JARKQW010000290.1 GCA_029974695.1 Syntrophobacteraceae bacterium
GTGCTCCGGGTCCTTCGAGGACGGTTGGGGAAGGTCCTGTGCAGCCTGGAAGGCGCGCTCACCCGGCGACCCACCCCCGAGGAAATCCGCCTGGACCTCAAAGAAAGACCGGTAGTCCTCCTGCTGGCAGTGAACCTCCTCGTGTATTTTTCTACGCCACCGTCTTCTTCTTTATGAAGGGACATGCGGAAACGAAGGGGATCCCAAATGTGGCGAGCTTCTTCACCGTCTCGGCCCTGCTCATGATCGCGGTTCGACTCCTGGCCGGGCGTTTCATGGACAGGATGGACAAGACACGTGCCCTGCGGATCTTCATCCTCTTGCTCATCCCCTGCTATCTTCTTTTCGGCCGCATGGATTCCCCGGGCACCCTCGGGATCATGGCGGCCTGCTACGGGCTCTGCATCGGCTTCCTCATGCCCCTCCTCAACGCGGCCCTCTTCCTGGCCTCCCCGCCCACGTTGCGGGGATTGAACACCAACCTGGCCCTCTTTGCCATGGACGCCGGCTTCTTTCTCAGCCCATATGCCGGCGGAGCGTTCCTGGCCGCGGGGGGCTCCTTCGACCTCTTGTTCGCCCTCTGCGCGGCCGTCCTCTCGATGGCGTTTCTTCTGCTGATCCCACTGAAACCTTACGGGACGAAGACTTCGGGAAAGGCGGCCGCCGGGGCCGATCCGCCCACGTGAGAACAGGGAGGAATTCGTGAAAGACCGGGTGTTCGGAGTAGGAGAGCGTTCCCCGCGCCATGACGCCGCGGCCAAGGTCACGGGACGCGAGAAGTACGCCCTGGATCACTATGAAGACAACCTTCTGTGGGCCGGGGTCAAGAGGGCCCGGATCGCTCACGGAAGAATCCGGGGAATCGACTCGGCGGAGGCCCGGGGGCTGCCGGGCGTGCATGCGGTCCTGACGGCCCGGGACATCCGGGGATCCAACCGGCAGGGGATCGTTCACAAGGACCAGCCGGTGCTGGCCGAAGACAAGGTCCGCCACTGGGCCGAGCCCGTGGCGATGGTGCTGACCGAGGACCGGGAAACCCTCCGAGCGGCCCTGGATCTCATCCGCGTGGAGTTCGAACCCCTGCCCGGCGTCTTCGACCCCGAGGAAGCCTTACACCTCGAGGCGCCCCGGGTTCATGAGAAGGGAAACCTTCTCCTCGAGGCCGTCATCCGGGTCGGAAACGCGACGACATCCCTGGACGAATGCCACGTGGTCGTGGAAGGCGATTTCCGAGTCCCCGCTCAGGAGCATGCTTTTCTCGAAACCGAAAACGGGATTGCCCGACAGCAGCCCGACGGAAAAATCGTCCTGATCGTGTCGACCCAGGCTCCGTTTCGAGACCGGTTCGAGATCGCCCATGCCCTAGGGATCGAGGCGGATGCCGTGCGGATCATCGCCCCGTACCTGGGAGGCGGCTTCGGGGGAAAGGACGGCGCCACCGTTCAGTGCCTGCTGGTCCTGGCCGCGATGCATGCGGGGGGAAGGCCCGTCAAGATGTGGTGGGAGCGGGAAGAGAGCTTCGCCGCGGGCTACAAGCGCCATCCCGTTCAGATGCACTACCGACTGGGGGCCCTGGCCGACGGGACCCTCCATGCCCTTCACTGCCGTCTCGTCTACGACACGGGAGCCTACGCGCACCTGGGCGGAGAAGTGATGGCCCTGGGCATGGAACATGCCGGCGGACCCTACCGCATTCCCAATACCCTCATCGAAGGCCGCTGCGTGTACACCAACCATCCCGTAAGCGGGGCCATGCGCGGCTTCGGGGTCTGCCAGGTTACCTTTGCCATCGAAAGGATGATGGACCGCCTGGCGGAAAAACTGGGCATGGACCGCCTCGAAATCCGCCTGAAGAACGCGCTGCGCCGCGGCGACACCAACACCTCGGGGGTGACCCTCGTCCATTCGACGGGCATCGCCCAATGCCTCGAAACCCTGGGCCGACATCCCCTGTGGACCCGGAGGAGGAAGTGGAAAGATTCCCCGGGGCCCTTCAAACGCCGGGGCGTCGGCATTGCCGCCGCCTGGAACGCCATGGGGTACGGTCGCGGATTGCCCGATTCCGCCATCGCCCGGGTCGAGCTGACCCGGGAAGGGAGAATCCGCGTTTACAGCGGGGTCTCGGACATGGGACAGGGAAACGCCAGCGCGTTTGTCCAGATTGCCGGGGAGATCCTGTGCCAGGAGGCCTCCCATATGGAACTGGTGCAGCCCGACACGGACCGCACCCACCCTTCGGGTTCTTCCTCGGCGGGCCGCACCACCTATACCTATGGAAACGCCCTCATCGAGGCCTGCCGTGAACTGAAGGCCAAACTCCTGCACCGGGCCGCCCTGATGCTTCTCCTGGATGAGCCCCGGGGACTCGCCCTTCTGCCCGGCAAAGTGCGTCACCTCCCCTCGGGAAGAGAGGTGCCCCTGGACGCCCTGGCCCGCGTTTTTCCCGAATCCGACCGTGTCGTCGTGAGCCAGTACATCATGCCCGTTACCCAGGACCGGGTGGAAACGGGCAAGGAGTTCGCCATCGGGTTCCCCCACGTTCTCTTCTCCTACGCCGCCCACCTGGCGTACGTCGAGGTGGATGAACTAACGGGACGAATCGAGGTGAAAGAGTACCTCGCGGTGACCGACGGCGGGCGCCGCATCAACCCCCAGGGCTTCGACCAGCAGGTCCAGGGCGCCGTGGCCCAGGGAATCGGGTATGGGCTCATGGAGGAAGTGCTCCTCGAGAAAGGAAGAATCCTCAATCCCAGCTTCACCGACTACCTCATTCCCACGTCCCTGGACGTTCCGGACATCCGGTCCCTGGCCGTCGAGACCGTCGAGTCCACCGGTCCTTTCGGAATGAAAGGCATCGGCGAAGTCGGGACCAATGCGCCCCTTCCCGCCGTGGCGGGTGCCGTCGAGGATGCGTTGGGATCCTGTCCGGGGGTGGCTCCCCTGGACCCCGGCCGGGTGCTGCGAGCCGTCGAGAACCGGGAAGGCGCCGCCGGGACCGCTGCGGCGGCCCGCCGTTCCCGAACGCACAAGGAGGAATGAGGTGGAAATCCGGTTTGTACTGAATGGGAGAGACACCCTCGTGGAGACTTCCCCCGACCGCAAAGTGACGGACCTCCTGCGGGAGGACCTGGGTCTCACCGGGGTCAAGGAAGGGTGCGGGGCGGGGGAATGCGGCGCGTGCACCATCCTGGTGGACGGGGAAAGCCGCCTATCCTGTCTCATGTTGGCTGCCCAGATCGAGGGGCGCCACGTCACCACCATCGAGGGCCTGGCGCAGGGGGAAGACCTGCATCCCGTCCAGGAGGCCTTTGTGGAACACGGGGCCGTTCAGTGCGGATTCTGCACCCCCGGCATGGTGCTTTCGGCGGTGCACCTGATCGAGAATCTTTCCGGTCCCACGAGGGAAGAGATCCGGGAGGGGCTGAGCGGCAACTTGTGCCGGTGTACCGGCTATACCATGATCGTGGACGCCGTCGAGGCGGCAGCCGCCAAGATGCGGGGGGAGGGTTCGTCGTGAGGGAGGTACATCTTCCCCGGTCCCTCGAGGAGCTCTGGCCGCTCCTGGATCGCCGCCCCCGGGCCGCCCTGTATGCAGGGGGCACGGACCTGCTGGTGCGAATGGGAAGGGGCATGGAAAACCCCGCCGCCCTCGTGTGCCTGGAACGAATCGAGGAGCTCAAAGGAGTGAACGAACACGGGGACCACATCCATATCGGCTCGTGCACCACCCATTCCCGTCTCCTGGCACATCCCCTGGTGCAACGGCACCTGCCCGTGCTGGCCCAGGCCGTGAAGACCCTGGGCTCGCCCCTCATCCGGAACATGGGGACCATCGGGGGCAATCTCTGTACGGCATCCCCCGCGGGAGACACCCTTCCTCCCCTCTACGTGCTGGAAGCCGAGGTCGAGCTGCGGTCCGGGGGCCGCGTTCGGCGGATGCCAGTGCGGAAATTCATCAGGGGGCCCGGCGTCACCTGCATCGAGGAAGGAGAAATCCTGACGGGAATCCGGGTGAAGAAACCGGCGCGGGACCTTCTTCATCATTTCGAGAAGGTCGGGCGCCGCAACGCCCTGGCCTGCGCCGTGGTGAGCCTGGCAGCGCTCATCGGGTTCTCCCCCGACGGGGTGGTGCGCCGGGCGGCCCTTGCCTGGGGAAGCGTGGGCCCCACCGTGGTCCGATGCCCCGAGGCCGAAGAGGCGCTCTTGGGTCAAAGGCTCTCTGCGGACACGTTGCAGCGGGCCGCAGCCCTTGTGCGGGAAGCCGTCTCCCCCATCAGCGATCTGCGGGCGGATGAGCACTATCGTCGAAGGGTCTCGGGAAACCTTCTCCTGCGTCTTGCCGAGCGGCCGAGGCCCGGATCCTCCGGTATTCCTCCGGGGTGTTGCAGTTCCAAATGACGCCCTCATCGGGGACCTCCACATCGATGGTGGCGTCGCGGTACCGTCGCAGCAGGGTCCTCAGCCCCCCCGGAAGGTCGGCGGGAATGTCCCGGGGAACGCACCGGACGGGGACGAGGGGCGGGTGCCCCCTGCGATTCCCAAAGCGCGGACGGATCACGGAATGCGGGTTTTGTTGGTAGACATCGAGGAGGATCCCGACGGTTTCGGACCGCACACCCGGGAGGTCCACCGGGAGCACAAAGAAGGCGCAGATGTCGGGGCCCAGGCAGCGCATTCCGGCCAGGACCGAGGAGAACATCCCCGCTCCGTACCGGTGATTCAGTACCCAACGGATTCGACGGGCATCGAGAACGGGAACGATCTCCCCGGCCCGGTATCCCAGCACCACGACCACGTCCCGGATTCCAGACCGGAGAAACAGATCGACCGCCGTCTCGACGGCCGTGGAAGACCCAAACGGCAGCAAAGGTTTCAAGGCTCCCATCCGGGACGAATACCCGGCAGCCGGAATCACCGCCCCCACTCGATCCTCAAATCCGCCCATGGACGTCCTTTCCGACCTATCGAGTCCCCGGCACCGGGGACGGCCTGCCCCTGATACGAAGTTGCATTCAAGCCGAAACTGCCCACCCGTAGGGTTCATCCCTTTGCTCGAAATCTTCACTCAGCATGTCAGGGCGACCTTGGGCGCAACTTGGTATTACGGCAATCAATCCTGCTTCCTGCCGCCTCG
>JARKQW010000304.1 GCA_029974695.1 Syntrophobacteraceae bacterium
GGTCCACCCGGAGGATCCCCATGTTGGCCCCTCTGCGGGTTCCCCCCTGCTTGATGGTTTCCGTTGCCGTATCAAAAACCGTCATGAAAGATACCGGCCCGCTGGCAACCCCGTGGGTGGAAAGCACCTTATCCCGTTCGGGACGGATCCGGGAGAAGGAAAATCCAGTGCCTCCGCCGCTCTTATGGATCATGGCCGCGTGCTTGATGGCTTCGAAAATGCTCTCGATGGAGTCCTCCACCGGGAGAACGAAACAGGCGGACAGCTGTCCCAGGCTTCGCCCGGCATTCATCAGGGTCGGGGAGTTGGGCAGGAAGTCCAGGCTGGTCATGAGTCGGTAGAACCGGTAGGCGGTTTCCTCCACCTTTGCCTGCCCGTCGTAGGCGGCGTCCCCTTGGGCGATGGCCTGGGCCACACGCCAGAACAACTCTTCCGGCGTTTCGATGGGTTCACCCTTTTCGTTCTTGGCGAAATAGCGTTTCTTCAGAACGGTCAAGGCATTGGGAGTCAGCTGCAGGGTGCTCTCGGGTCTCAGTACGGTCATGGGTCTGTTTTCCGTTTCTTTCGGTACTTGTCGGAATCCCGTGCTCTCGGCCCGTGTTTTCGCCGGGAGCGGCGCTTCCGTCTTAATTGTAATCCTTGGGGTGTCGAAAAAAACCCTTTCGGGCCCGGTGCCGATGGTTGCCGGCCCTCGAGTGCTCTTGGCGGGCTCAAACCTCGTGTCATGATAGGGAAAACCCAGTGGGAGTCAAAAGGAAAAATTGTCTGGAAATCAGGAGTCTTTCGGACAATGGTAAGAAATCAAAGGAAAAAGTGCGCTGTGTGGGCGAGGCCGTCCACGCGGATGGGAGAAGAGGGAGGCTCCCGATAATCTCCTCGCTTCCCGGGCGGCGAGTCCGGGAGGACGGATTGTCGAGGGAGTGCATTCCTCCTCGTCGTCTACGGAAGGTTCCATGCGGGGGGCGGGTTTGCTCATTTACCGGATGAATTGGACCTATACTATATCGAAATGATATCGTATCATCGTCTCGTGAACAGGACGGAAAGGCTGACTCACCCATGTCTGAGGACCCACGGTCGGGGGAATCGTCGGCCGGGGCTGCCGAGGAGACACGAAGGGAAGGGAGGTGAACGGTGAGGCTGTCCACGCGCAGTCGCTATGGAATGCGCCTTCTGTTGGATATGGCCTGGCATTACGGCCGGGGGCCCATCCAGCTGGCCGTCATTGCCAAACGTCAGGGTATTCCACTGAAATACTTGGAACAAATCGTTATTCCCCTCAAGAAGGCCCATTACGTGCAGAGTGTTCGGGGTCCCAGGGGGGGGCACATGCTGGCCAAATCCCCCAGTGAAATCAACGTCGGGGAGATTGTGTTCCTCTTGGAGAGAAAAGCGCAGCTGGTGGAATGTGTGAACAACCCCGAGGTCTGTGAACGCTCATCGACTTGTGTGACCCGCACCTTGTGGAAAGAGACAACGGAGGCCATCTGCGAGAAGCTCAACAGCATCAGCCTTTCGGATATCATGGAACGCTCTCCCACGGAGCTCGATCTTTAAGCCCGCCAGGTTTTCGGCTCACCCGGCAGATGATAGGAAGTTGCATTCAAGCCGAAACTGCCCATCCGCAGGACTCAGCCCTTTACTCGAAATCTTTACCCAGCGTGTCAGGGCGACTTTGGGCGCAACCTGGCATGAGTACCCCGGGGTTGAAAAAAGGGAATGGACACGGCAAAGCCCCAACTTGTTTGACGCCCATCAAACAGGAAGGGAGAACAAGCCGTGTCCACGTCGATACCGTACCGTGCTTTGGGGCTGAAGGGTATTTGCCGGACCTCGACTCACCACCGTGCCGATGCGGTG
>JARKQW010000339.1 GCA_029974695.1 Syntrophobacteraceae bacterium
TGAGGCATCGAAAGAACGGGAAGCCATGGAAAAGACGGAAATGAGACAGGCTTCTCCGCCACAGGAGCAACCGGGAAATGAGGGTGTGACCGTCTCCGCCGTGGGGGAAAGCGAGGCCGGGCAGATATCGGACCCCAGAGACGAGGAGATCAAAGAGCTCAAGGACCGGGTCCTTCGCTTGGCTGCGGAAATGGATAACACCAGGAAGCGATTGGAACGAGAAAAGTCGGACGGGATTTCGTTCGCCAACGAATGCCTCCTTCGCGAGCTTCTCCCGGTGATGGACAACCTGGAAAGGGCCATCGAGCACGCCGAGAAGGAGACTGATTGTCAAAGTCTTATTTCGGGGGTCCGAATGACCATGAAGGGCTTCCTGGATGTTTTGGCGAAATTTGGTTGTGCGCCCTTCGAATCCGCGGGGAAGGCGTTCGATCCCAACTATCATGAGGCGATCCTGCAAAGGGAAGACCCGGAAAAACCCGGCAAAACGGTGCTGGAGGAATACCAGAAAGGGTACACGCTTCATGATCGTCTCCTTCGGCCCGCCCTCGTCGTGGTATCGGGAAGTGGCAACCAAGAAGGAGAGGGGTGAGTCATGAGTCGGGGACGAAGCCCTGTGGATAGAAGATTAGATTTCACTATAAAAGGATCAGGGTCATACAAGCACGCACTCATCGAGATCGGCGGCTGTGAACAGAGGAGGCAAATCACATGGGTAAAGTGATCGGGATCGATTTGGGTACAACCAACTCAGTGGTGGCAATCATGGAGGGCAAGGAACCCAAGGTCCTGCCCAATGCCGAGGGGGGTCGAACGACCCCGTCCATGGTGGCCATTACCGACAGCGGCGAGCGGCTGGTCGGGCAGGTGGCCAAGAGACAGGCCATCACCAATCCGGAGAACACGATATTTGCCGTGAAAAGGTTGATCGGGCGCAAGTTCGATACCAAGGAAGTTCAACAGGACGTCAAGATCCTTCCCTATAAGATCGTCAAGGCTGCCAACGGGGACGCACACCTGCGGATCCGAGGCCGGGACTACAGCCCCACGGAGATCTCCGCGTTCATCCTCACCAAGATGAAACAGACGGCGGAGGATTACTTGGGGGAGAAGGTCAACGAGGCGGTCATCACCGTGCCCGCCTATTTCAACGACAGCCAGCGACAGGCCACCAAGGATGCCGGAAAGATCGCCGGTTTGAACGTCCTTCGAATCATCAACGAGCCGACGGCGGCCTCCCTTGCTTACGGCCTGGATCGAAAGAAGGATGAGAAGATCGCCGTTTTTGACCTGGGGGGCGGCACCTACGATATCTCCATCCTGGAAATCGGGGAAGGGGTCTTCGAAGTGAAGGCCACCAACGGGGATACTCACCTGGGAGGCGAAGATTTCGACCAACGGGTCATCGACTGGCTTGCCACCGAATTCAAGAAGGACTACGGCATTGACCTCCGCAACGACAAGATGGCCCTCCAGCGGTTGAAGGAAGCCGCGGAAAAGGCCAAGTGCGAACTCTCCACCACCATGGAAACGGAAATCAACCTTCCCTTCATCACTGCGGATGCCTCGGGGCCCAAGCACATGAACATCAAGCTGACCCGGGCCAAACTGGAATCCCTGGTGGAAGACCTGGTGGAACGAGTGGTTCCGCCCATGGAACAGGCCTTGCGGGACGCGGGGCTCAGCCGGTCGGACATCGACGAGGTCATCCTGGTGGGTGGAATGACCCGTATGCCCCGGGTCCAGCAGAAGGTATCGGAGTTCTTCGGAAAAGAGCCCCACAAGGGCGTGAATCCCGATGAGGTGGTGGCCATCGGCGCTGCCATTCAGGCGGGGGTCCTGAAGGGAGACGTCAAGGATGTGCTGCTTCTGGACGTCACTCCGTTGTCCCTGGGAATCGAGACTCTAGGTGGAGTCATGACTCGGCTGATCGAGCGCAACACCACCATCCCCACCCGAAAAAGCCAGATTTTCTCGACGGCCACGGACAGCCAAACGGCGGTGTCCATCCATGTCCTGCAAGGAGAGCGGGAGATGGCGGGCGACAACAAGACCCTGGGCAGATTCGAGTTGGTGGGAATTCCCCCGGCTCCGCGCGGAGTCCCCCAGATCGAGGTGACCTTCGACATCGACGCCAACGGCATCGTGCACGTGTCCGCCAAAGACCTGGCGACCCAGACAGAACAGTCCATTCAGAACACGGCGTCCAGCGGCCTGTCCCAGGAAGAAATCCAGAGGCTGGTGAAGGAAGCCGAGACCTTTGCCGAAGAGGACCGCAAGAAGCGGGAGCTCATCGAGGCAAGGAACCAGGCGGACACCCTCATTTACAGCACCGAAAAGACCATGCGGGAAATGGGCGACAAGGTGGATCCGGCCACTCGGCAGAGCATCGAGTCCCAGATCGAGACCCTCAAGAAAGCCATGGAGGGGACGGATCGAGATACAATCCAGAGGGAAACGGACCAGCTCATGCAAATCTCCCACAAGGTGGCCGAAGAGGCCTACAAGCGGGCGTCGGCACAGCAACAAGAGACGGCCCAGTCCGGTGGGGGTCCCGAGGGGGCTGCGTCTTCCGGCAGGAAGCCCGAAGATGATGTTGTGGACG
>JARKQW010000384.1 GCA_029974695.1 Syntrophobacteraceae bacterium
GGCTCTTGCCCTCGCAGATGTACTCGTAGAAGATCGCCTGCTGAAGGCCCGAGGCCCGGGCGACCCGGTTTTTTTCGAAGTTCGAGTAGTACTGGGGGGTCTGGATGAAAGCCAGCTTGGGATTCTGTTCCATTCTCGCCACCAGGGGTTCCACGAAATCGGGAAAGGGGTTCATGTCCGCGTCGAATACGATGAGGTACTTGGGTCTTTCCCTTCCTTCCTTCCCGTCATAGGAAGTGAACTCGAAACCCTCCCGGAGATTCCCCCGGATGAAGTCAAGAAAGTCGTTCACGATCCCGGCCTTGGCCCCCCTCCATCTTCGCCGGAACAGGTTCACTTCCATGTAACGGCAGAGCTCGTCGACGGATTCCCGGTAGGCCCGCATGGCTTCCGGGTCGCTGCCGGGCAGGTCGTAGCGGGTGTCGTCCAGGAAAAACAGCTGTTTGTTGGGATAGGTCAGGTTGTAGAAACAGGTGAGGGTGTCCCGAACGACCTCGAGGGGCTCCTTGTAGGAGGCAACCAGGATCGCCACGGGCGGATAGGAATTTAGGTCGGCGACCTCGGAGTCGAAAGCCCGGGAAGACCGCTTGTGGGTGGCCACCCGGAAAATGTTGAGGGAATATCCCAGGCTGTGGACCAGGATAAAAATCTCGGCCAGGAGCAGGATGGTGCCCAGGACCTTCTCGTACCACCGGTAATCCCCCAGGAGGAAGAGGAAGGTCCTCGCGATGAGGTAGACAAAAGTGGAAACCATGGCGGCCACCGTAAGAACGGCCACCATATCGGTTCGAATCACCTTCGGCATTGCCCTTGGCTCCCCCTCCCTTCGCCCCCCCCGGACCCGGCCGGTCAAAACCGGTACTTCAGGGTGGCCCATGCGCCCGCGGCGTCCCACTGGACGGATCGGTGGAACAGTCCCTTGATCCCGACCACCCAACGGTCTTTGAACTCGTAGTGCCACTCGGCCTCGAACCGAAAGAACGGGTTGTCCTCGGTATCGGTCCCGGCACCCACCCGCAGATCATAGAAATGAAGCTCGCTGCCGCAAAAGAAATGCTTGGAAACGTCGTGATACCACTCGAGAACGGCACTGGTGCCCAGGTAGTCCCGAGGGGTCCAGTAGGGATGGGTGATGTCCACCAGGTCGTTTCCCACGTAGTGAAACACGTGTTCCCGGTCCGTGTCCCGGTATTCTCCGGTAACGGACAGCTTGAGGATTCGGGGATGATCCGTGAATTCATACCCCGCAACCATGGAGTAGACCCGGCCTGCGTTTCCGTCGTTGTAGTTCAGGTATTGCGCCCTGCCCTTCACCTCGAAGTTTCTCGCCAGGTAGGAGGACGCTTCCATCCAGAAGTTGTCGGCCTGCAGGCCCTGCTGGATTCCGAACCCGTTGTAGAGCTCGTCGGTTCGTTCATAGCCCAGTCCCAGCCGGGCATAGTCCCGGAGATTGAACCGGAACTGGACGGAACCCGTGTGGGTGGAATCCGCATCCCCTTGGGTATACTGCTTGTTGGTCCAGGCGGCGGCGGCCGTGACGTACTCGTTCAGGAGCCCCCGGATTTTCAGGGTGGGTCCGTAGGCGTCGAAGGATTTTGCCCCGGTTTGCGGGTCTTCGATCCACTGGGTCGCCCCCAGGGTCAATCGATACCGGCACGAAAGGGGGAGATCGACGTTCAAATCCGTGCGGTATCGAGTGATCCGGGACAGGCCTCCGCGGCCTTCTTCATCCCAGTAGGCTTGGTTCAGCTCCACCAGGGGCTCGCTTCGGACCTGCTGCCTCTTCAGGGCCATGCCCGCGAGAAGGTGCAGGGGATCGACGGCCAGCAGTTTCTCGTAGGTCGCCGCTTCCCGGTCGCAGAGCCCCAGGCTGCATTCCACCTGGGCATAATCGAAAAGGGCTTCCTGGTTTCCCGGCTGAAATTCGATGAGTTCCCGGTAGCTGTCCAGGGCCCGGGTAAACCTGCGGTCCCAGGCCAGGGACTTGGAGCGCCTTTCCAGGTAGGCGGCCTTCTGAATTTTGTAGGAGGACAGCAGATCCAGCCGCACCTGCTCGAGGCCTGCGTTCACCGGGGCGGGCAGACTGCCGGAAATCCCGGCCAGTTCCCGGTAGAAGGCTTCGTAGCCCCGGTAGATCGATCCCCCCCGGGAAGCCTGACGCAGCCGCTCGAAGAGCTTTGTGAGTCGAGGATCGTCGGCCCCGCGCACCAGGGGTTCCAGGGAAGCTTCCAGGGTTCGGTCCACGGGGATGCGGTAGGATTCCTCGTAGACCTTTCGGGCCGTGCCCATCTTCTTTCCCCAGGCCGCCGTCCGGGCTTTTTCCTTTCGCGGGACGGGATCCCCGGGGTTGAGCCTGCAAAGCCGGTCATAGACCTCCATGGCCCGGTCGTACTGCCTGCCCCATCCCAGCACCCGGGCCCGGGTGATGAGGATCTTCGAGGCATCGGGAAACTCTTCGCCGAGTCCCTCGAGGAGCCGGTCGGCGGGTTCGTACTGGTGATCCGCGGCCAGGACCTCGGCCAGGCCCAAGCGAGCGGGAAAGCTTGCCGGGTCTTGTCTCAGGGCCTCCCGGAAACACGAGACGGCCGCGGCGTTGTAGCCCAGGGAGGCATACACCCGGGCCCACTCGACCAGATCGGCGGGGGACTCCCGGCCGGGCTCCAACAGAGTGCTCAAAAAGTCGTTGGAAGTCGCCCGGGCCGGACCCGCCCGGTAAAAGCGCACCTCCACGTTTCGCGGATCCACCCGGGAGGCCGCTTCCAGGTAAGGCTCGGCACTCTCCTCGTCTCCCAGTTTCAGACAGGTCTTGGCCGCGGCCAGGGCCCCCCGGGCCTTTTGGGGTTCGGCCCGGGCCAGGGACTGGTAGACCCAAAGGGCCTCCCGGTACCGTCCCGCATGATAGAGGGCCTCCCCCTGGAGGAAAAGGGCGTCCTGGTTACCGGGGTCCGTGGCCGGGAGCCGTTTCGCCGCCGCAAGAGATCCCTGGAAGTCCTTTTCGAGAAGCTTGACTTCGGCCAGGCCCAGGAGCGCCTTTTCCCGCTCGAGGTCCCGGCTCAAAAGCTCGAGAAACATCGCTTCCGCTTCCTCGTAGCGCTGGGCGCTCTTGAGGACCCCCGCCAGCTTGACGGCCACCTCCGAATCCCGGGGGTGCCGAGCCAGGTAGTCCCGGTAGACGGATTCCACCCGGTAGAAATCCCCCCACAGGTTCATCCGCTCCGCGTATCGAAGGAGAAGGAGTTCCTTGTCTTCCGTCAAATCCAACGCCCGGAGGTAAAGCTCCCGACACCGGGCGGCGTGGCCTGCTCCCGCTTCCAGGTCCGCCAGATCGGCGAGCAGTTCCCCGTCCCGGGGGTTTTGGGCGGCCAGGCCTTCGAGCAGGGACGTTCCTTCGGCCCGGCGACCCGAGGCCGCAAGGCTCCGTGCCAGGGCCACGGCAATTTCCTTGTCCCGGGGGTCCCGCTCGTGGAGCTTCGCCAGGAAGGGCAAGGCCTCCTCCTCCCGACCGGACCAGCTCAGGGCAAGGGCCAGTTGTTTGCGCGCCGCCCGGGCATCGGGATCCACTTCCAGGGCCTTTCGGTAACATTCCAGGGCCGAGTCGATCCGTCCCGAGTAGAGCTTCACGTTGCCCAATTCCGTGTAGAGATCCGCACGGGCTGCCCGGGGAGGCCTCTCGAGAAGGAGTTCGTAGATCCCCTCCGCCTTCCCGTATTCCTTCTGCCAGGTGTAGGCCCTCGCCATGTCCCAAAGAACATCGGCAGGGAGGTTCCGCACCCGGCCCAGGCCCTCGAAGATCTTGACGGCTTCTTCGTTTCTCCCCGTCCACAGATAGACCCGGGCCAGGGCCGTCCGGGCCGAACGATCCCCGGGATTGGCCTCGAGGACCCTTTGCAGCAGCCGAATTGCTTCGGGGTATTCTTTCCGCCGGATCAAGACCTGGGAGAGCTCCGCATGCAACCGCAGGTCCCCGGGACGCTCCTCGAGAAGGATTCGATATTCCCGCACGGCCTCGTCCAGCGTATCGCCTCGGTACGAAAGGAGCCGGGCAAGGGTCAAACGTGCCTCGAAATCGGAGATTGCCCCGGGGAAGTCCTCGTCGGACCGGGACTCGCCCACCGCTCCCGCCCCGGCCGGAAACCAAAAGGCCGAGAACGAAACCAGGGCGAAGATCACAAAGACGAGGCCCCGTCGCAGGGACGATATTCTGGAAGACACGGGCAACTCCCCGGAAAACGTGGAAACCGATCTCTACGGTTTGAGGGTCTTTCTCAATTCCGCGGCCGCTTCCGATGGTCGGCCGGCCCAGATGAGCACATAGGCATATTTGCGCCGAATCTGGATGTCGTCGGGTCTTGCGTTCAGGACTTCCTTGTAAAGCAGAATGGCTTCTTCGTAGCGCCGGGTCCAGCTCAAAACATCCGCCAGCTTCACCGCCGCCCGGTAGTCTTCGGGATGGGATTTCAAATGGGCACGGAAGATGGGTTCGGCCTTGTCGTAGGCCTTCCGAGCCACGTACAGGTCCGCCATGAGCAGCCGAGCCCTTTCATCCAGGTGCCCGGCGGGGATTTCTTCCAGCGTCCGGGAGGCTTCCGATTGCCGCCCGCTCCAGTACAGCACCTGGGCCGTCTCGACCTTCGCTTCCCACAGGTCGGGTTTCTCCTCGAGGACCCTTCCGTATTCGACCAGGGATTCCTCGTAGCGTTTGACGTAGCTGAGCAGGCGTGCCAGTTCCCACCGGGCCTTCCAGTCGGGAATCTCTTCCTGCAGACTTTCGGGGGCGGGCTGGACCGGCTGGATGGGAGCAACCCCGGTTTCCGGGGACCCGACCTGCCCGGGGCCCCCCACGGTTGCCTCCCGGGAGGCCCCGTACCCGACGGGGGGAAAGCAGAGCAGGAGCCCGAGAAAAACCAACGGCAGGGATCGGTACCGTCCGTGCCCCGGATCGAGCGATTGCATGGATCCAAGTCCCGTTTTGTCACTCCCGCGCAAGCAGGAACCCTCAAGAGCCGTGCATACCCTCCGGATGCCCTCCTTCTCGGGCATGACGGGCGAATGCCTTCGGAACCGCTCAACCCGGGCATGTTTTTTCATCGGGATACTCCCCTTGAGATTCATTTTCCGGAAGACGGATTGAGGGCCGTTCGATACTCCTCGATGGACTCCTCAAAACGTCCGCTCCAGCTCAGCACCCGTGCCAGTTGAATCCGGGCCCGACGATGGCCGGGGTCTTCTTTCAAGACGTCGCGGTAGAGGGCCTCGGCTTCCTCGTAGCGCCTCGTCCAGCTGAGCAGTTCCGCAAGGCCCATGCGTCCCGCAACGGACCCTGGGTCTCGATCCAGGATCTTCCTGTAAAGGGACCCGGCCGACTCCCAGTCCTGCTTTCGCTGGTAGAGATTCGCCAGGCGAAGCAGGGACGGCACGTCCAGGGAAGACCTGCTTTCGTACCGGAGATAAAGGGCAATGGCGTCCTCGGGACGATCGAACTGATCGTAGAGGGCCGCAAGGTTCTTCATGGCGGAAAGGTCTTCGGGGTAAAGACGGAGCAGCTGTTCGTAGGTCTCGAGGGCTTCCCGGAACCTGCCCAAGGCCAGGCAGGATTCTCCCAGGCGACGGTACGCCGTGGGCGTGCGGGCCCCGGCCGCAATGGCTTCTTCGTACAGGGAAACGGCCTCGGAAAACCCCTTCTTGGAAAAAGCGGTTTCGGCCTTTCTGAAAAGGACCCATTCCCGGTGGATCTCCTGGTAGGCAAAGACGGTGACCAGGGCCGTCAGGGCGAGCATCCCCACGAAGCTGAGGTTCTGGCTGTTGCGAAGTCCTCTACCCATGTCGACTACACCGTAGGCGTCCGCCGAGCCCTCGGACTCCGGCCCGCTCAGCGGGCAGTTCCCGGGACCCCGTTTCCTGCGCTCGGGGACAGGCCCGAACCTTCGGGTCGCCGTTTCGGCCGGCGGCCGAAAGCCGGTTCTTCAATCCCTTCCGGACCCCCTCATTGGCCGGGAGGACGAATACAAGTGCGTGGTTTCCCGAAACGGCGTCCTAGGACACTTGGGACATGGCCTTGACGGCATCTTCCGCCGAAGGATAGATCCGGAAGACCCTGTCCAGCCGGGTCAGCCGGAAAAGGCTCCCCACCGGCTCCCTCAAGCCGCCGATAGTCAGCTCGCCTTCGCCCCCCAGGGTCTTGAGAACCGAGACCACCGCTCCCAACCCGCTGCTGTCGATGAAATCCACC
>JARKQW010000393.1 GCA_029974695.1 Syntrophobacteraceae bacterium
TTACCGATCTGTCCGGAAGAGGGGTGGGCATGGACGTGGTGAAAAATATGATCCACGAGGTTCAGGGAACCATCCGGGTGCAATCCGCTCCCGGCGTCGGAACCAGCTTCCAGCTCGAACTTCCCCTCACTCTGTCGGTCATTCGGGCCCTCCTGGTGGAGATCTCCCGTGAGCTCTACGCCTTTCCCCTGACCCGCATCGATGCCGTGAGAATGGTACCCCAAGAGGAGATCCGTCTCATCGAGGACCAGCAGTATTTTTCTCTCGAGGGACGCAACGTGGGGATCGTGGCAGCCAGCCAACCTCTCGGGTTGATCCCCATCCCGGTGACGGACTCGGAGCTTTCGGTGGTCCTCATCGGAGATCGCCTGAACTCGTACGGCATCGTGGTGGATCGACTGCTGGGAGAGGTCGATCTGGTCGTTCGGCCCCTGGACCCTCGACTGGGCAAGGTCCCCAACCTCAGTGCCGCGGCGGTGAGCGAAGACGGTGCCCCCGTACTGATCCTGGACGTGGACGACCTGGTTCGTTCCGTGGACGGCCTTCTTACGGGAGGCAGGATTGTTAAGATCACCCGGTCGGAAGTCGCCGCCCCGCAAACGGCGGTCAAGCGCATCCTGGTCGTGGACGATTCCATCACCGTCCGGGAAGTCGAAAGGAGGCTCCTGGCGGCCAGGGGCTACCAGGTGGATGTGGCCGTGGACGGGATGGACGGATGGAACGCCGTGCGAACGGGGAAATACGACCTGATCGTATCGGACGTCGACATGCCGCGCTTGAACGGCTTCGAGTTGGTTCGCAAAATCAAGAGCGACCCTCAGCTGAGCCGACTGCCGGTGATCATTCTCTCCTACAAGGATCGGGAGGGAGACCGGGTGGCGGGCCTCGAGGCCGGGGCCAACTACTATCTGACCAAGAGCAGCTTCTACGACGAGACCTACGTCAACGCCGTAGCGGACCTCATCGGTTTGCCCGGCTGACGTGCCGGGGGAAGGGAAGCATCGTTGCGGATTGCCATCGTCAACGACCTGCTGATGGCCGTGGAGATCCTGCGCCGGGTCGTGCTCAGCGGCCCGGGCTACGAACTTGCCTGGATCGCCCGGGACGGGTCCGAAGCCGTCGCCCGGTGCTCCCGGGATTTGCCCGACCTTATCCTCATGGACCTCATCATGCCGGAGATGGACGGGGTTGAAGCCACCCGGAGAATCATGCGGGACACGCCGTGCGCCATCCTCATCGTCACGGCAACCGTTATGGGAAATGCGGACAAGGTATTCGACGCCATGGGGGCCGGAGCTCTGGACGTCATCGCAACCCCCGTCCTCGGTCCCCAGGGAAAAATCCGCGGAGGAAAGGAGCTCCTTGCAAAGATCGCCCGAATTGCCCGCCTCATTCAAAAACCCTCCCCGGCGCCGCCGGTGGAGACGGGCAAGGACCCGGCCGTCCCCACCGGACTGCTTCCCCCCCTGGTGGTCATCGGTGCTTCCGCCGGGGGGCCCCGGGCCGTGGCGGGCCTGCTTGAAGCCCTGCCCGAGAACTTCGGCCCGGCCATTGTGGTGATCCAACACGTGGATGCGGACTTTGGAATGAAACTGGTGGATTGGCTCCGCAGGCAGACCTCCGTCCAGGTCCGAAGCGCCGAAGAAGGAACCAAACCGGCGGCGGGAGTGGTTCTCGTAGCCGTAAACGAGCATCATCTCGTCCTGGGACCGGACCTTCGATTGTCCTACTCGCCGGAGCCCCTTGATGCCGTCTACCGACCTTCCATCGATGTCTTCTTCGATAGCGCGGCAGCGCACTGGAAAGCAAAGGGGCTCGCCATTCTCCTGACGGGCATGGGAAGAGACGGCGCCCGGGGGCTCTTGCACTTGCGCCGGGCCGGGTGGCACACCATCGCACAGGACGAGAAATCCAGCACGGTGTTCGGCATGCCCAAAGCCGCCATCGAATTGGGGGCGGCGGCAGAGGTCCTGCCCTTGTCGAAGATCCCCGCAGCCATCTTGAAGATGAATCCCCTTCGGCTCAAGGACCCGCCCTCCCGCAGCACGACCAAGTTTTCTCCCAGGAAACCGCTCTAGCTCGAAACCACGGAATTCGGAAAGGACCGGAAAGAGAAAGCGAATGGACCCGAAACATCCAGATCCCCACCTGCAACAGCGAACCATCACCGTGCTCCTCATCGACGATCAGCCCATTGTGGCCGAAGCAGTGCGCCGCATGCTCAAGGGAGAAGAGGATATCGAACTGCACTATTGCCCGGATGCGGCCCGAGCGGTTCAGGCGGCCGTGACGCTGCGCCCCACCGTGATCCTGCAGGACCTCGTCATGCCCGAGATGGACGGTCTAACCCTGGTCCGGTACTTCATGGCCAATGCAAAGACCCGGGACATCCCCCTGATCGTGCTTTCCTCGAAGGAAGAGCCCATCGTCAAGGCCCGGGCGTTCGGCCTGGGTGCCAGCGACTACCTGGTCAAGCTCCCCGACAAGATCGAGCTCATCGCCCGCATCCGCCATCATTCCAGGGGCTACATCAGTTTCCTCCAGCGAAACGAAGTCATGACGCGACTGGCGGCGGAACTGAACGAAGCCGCGGATTATGTACGAAAACTACTTCCCGCGCCCATTTCCCGGGGACCGATCCTCACCGATTGGCGCTTCCTTCCTTCCGCATCCCTCGGCGGAGATACCTTCGATTATTACTGGCTGGACGACGATCACTTCGCCATGTACCTGCTGGATGTTTGCGGACACGGCGTGGGAGCGGCCTTGCTTTCGGTATCGGTCATGAACGTTTTGCGCACTCAAACCCTTGCCGACGCCGACTTTCGAAGACCGGCCCAGGTCCTTTCCGCCCTCAACGAAAGATTTAGCATGGAAAACCACAAGGACATGTTTTTCACCATATGGTACGGGGTCTACAGCCCCTCCTCCCGGGAGCTCGTGTTTGCCGGCGGCGGGCACCCTCCCGCACTCCTGATCTCTCCCTCCGCCGGCGGCGACGGCACCCAAACGACCCTGCTCACCAACACGAACACCATGGTCGGGTGCATACCGGACTATCCCTTCCAGTCCGCAAGCGCCGAGGTCCCGGCCTCGAGCCGCCTGTATCTGTACAGCGACGGGGTCTATGAAATTCAGTGCGCCGATGGATCCATGTGGGACCTGGAAGGGTTCGTGGAGTTCATGGAAGGAGCCTGCACCCCGGGGGGGCAGGGCGAAGCGTGCCTGGATCGGCTCTGGCAGCATGTCCGGCAGATGCGCGGCAAGGAATCCCTGGAAGATGATTTCTCCATCGTTCAATTCGCCTGGCCCTGAGGAAACGACCGGGCCGAGGATCTTGCTGCGGGCGGGGTGCTATCCGCAGGGGGAGCGAATCGAGGCGGGGTGGGCGATCAGTCGGGTTTTCCGCATCGCTTCAGGAGATCGAGGGCTTCCAGCTGATCTTCCTGGAGGCCTGCCGGCCACGTGGCGTGCTGCGTTCCCGAGAGGACCTGCTGCAGCTCCCTGTGGGCTTCTTTGAGTTCGCAGAGCTGAATGAAGGTTTGAGCCAGGTAAAGGTGGTTGGTGCTGTTGTCCGGGGCGATCTCCACCGCCCGGCGAAGATGATGGAGGGACTTCTTGACGTCCCCATCGGACAGGGGCCAGCAGGGAGCTTCGCAGTAAATGCGGCCCAGGACCCGGTGGGGCCCGGCCTGGTCGTAGGTTTCGTCAATCTCGACGGCGATTTTCAGGTTTTCGATGATGGTGGGAACCATCCCCAAAGCACGCGCGGCGCTCCCGGCTTCGGCCAGGCCTGCAAGATTCAGGGCCAGCCAGTAGTATCCCTCTACCCGTCGAGGTTCCTCTTGACGGAGAATTTCCGCAAAGGTTCGTCCCTTGCTGAAATGGGCCTCTCTTTCCGACTTCTCCCCGTATTCGCCAAGAAGAAAGCAGAGGCGGGCCAACTCGCACAGGGCCGCCGTCCGAGCCTCCCCCTCCTTCTGCGCCAAAGCCGACTCCTGTTCCGCCAGGCTTTGGGTCGTTTCCGCCAAATCCACCGAGACGTCCTGGGATAGGGACGGCGCCGCAGAAACGAGCCGTTCCGCGGGCTGCACCCGGGCCCGAGCGAACATAAACCGACCGTCGGGGCGACTGCAGCTCAGGCCCCGGGCACACCCCGCCAAAACGAGGACCACCAGACCCAAGGCAGAGAGCTTTACCATCCGGGGAAGCATCCGTGCGAAAATCCTTTTGAAGACCCGTCCCTCTCCGTCCAACCCCCCAACCATCGGTTTTACACCCGTCGAGGGAAGAGAACCTCACCGCCATACATTAAACTTCCTCCGCCCTCATGTCGAGGTGAAAGGGTCGTCTCTCCTCCGCGGAATCGTTCCTTGAACGAAGCCGTCCACGACCCCGGAACTTTTCTTAACCGGTCCTCAATTCTAGAGCACGCTTGGAGCCAACCTTGGGGAAAGAACGGGAACGACAGCCCGGCTTCCTCCCGCCCGGGGCGGGAGGAAGCCGTTGGAGGCGGATTCCGAAGTTTCGGGACTGTTGACTACTTCACCACAACGATATAGTTGCTGCGGGTCTTGGTATTGGAGCCACCCGGCCCCTTTACGGTAAGCTTGACCGTATAGCGTCCGGGG
>JARKQW010000402.1 GCA_029974695.1 Syntrophobacteraceae bacterium
AAAGAAGCGCACCTTCTGGGTCTTGATCTCTCCCGCCTTGGGCCCGCTCTTAAACCGCTGGGGCTTTCCGTGTTTGTCGAGTTTGGGCTCCAACCGAACGGCAACCACGGCGTAGAGGCGATCTTTCCACTGGCCCCGAGGCGATTCTCCCCGTGCCTGAGCCTTGATCTCCTCGCCGGTTATGGCCTGCTTGCAGTGGACACACCGGCCAACCCCACGAGCGACGGTTGCGAAATTCGGGTCTTCTCCACCGGGGCCCTTCCCTTTGGTCACTCGGTAGGTCTGAAAGTAGACCTTTCCGTTTCGAGGCTTTCCATCAGTGACCACCTTCACGCCCCAAAGGTCACCAGCCTCCTTGGAAAGCCAGCAGGTATTCAGCAACGGTGCTTCCCCTCCGCAGTTGGGGCATGTCACCTGGCGGGTGTAAATGAAGCCATCCAAGCTCTCACTGCTATATTGTGGGATAAGCTCTGGGCATTGGCTTAGATGGTGGGCAAGACGGGCCTTTTCTTCACCAGCCGGCGGCGATGCAGGGAAAAGATCATGAAGCTGATCTACCATTTCCCTCCAGAGCTGCTTCCCCCAATTCTCAATATCATCAGCCAGCTCCGGGCCAAATCGAGTTGGGAGATCGAGTGTTGCATACAAGATGATCGCACCAACTGGATTGAGTTCATTTGCGATAACACTATGCCCCAGTCTCAAGGCCTCAAAAGGAATGGAACCACCTCCTGCCGTAGGATCAAGCACAACCATGTCACTTGGTTTAGGCTTAACGGGGTTTGCATATGCCCGTCCATACCCATACTTGTCTTCTGGAGTCCGAATCCCCTGCGCTGTCTCCCACGCAATCCGAAGCTTCGCCCACGCCGGATCCCCATTGACGCGCTCAACGCGGAGGCAACCGCCGGCTTCGGGCCATGGGAGAGGAACAGGCAAGCACTCCTCCTCCCAACGCTTCAACACCGGATCGTTCGCCAGACTCGGATCCTTGGCCCTGATGCCGGCAATCAACCGGAGATTCTCGTCACGCCGGTCCTGTTCCGCCTGCAGCGCGCGAAGCACGAACGGGTCCACGGGCAGGAACTCACTGCCGTCTTTGCCTTGCTCAACGCGGGCGAGGAGATCTCCCGTGAGGGTCCACGGCACGCCGTTGACGACGGCCCGGACCCGTTCTATGCCGAGTTGGCGCACAAAGGTGTCGGGGTCCGTGTCCGCAGGACTCAGTGACGCCAGGATGGCCGCTCTGGAAGGGGTCAGCGGGCGCCTGGCCCACCAGACATGCAGGAAATAAAGAGGCGGTAGTGCTGAACTGGCACCGCGCTCCCGTTGAGTCTCCGCTCCAACTTGATGACAGGGAAATCCGCGCTCGATGAGCCGTTGATCTTTCGGGTCCAAGTGTACTCCATTCAACTGCGGAGCCGTGATTCGGGCGGCTCCGGTTCAAGGCTCGATCGTACCCTCCAGGCAGGCGAGAAATGAGCATGGTCGCGAGGCAAATGTCAGCGTCCGCGAAGGGAACTTCCGGGATTCACCGGAGGCGTTTGGAAACTCGTCTTCTCCAGGACTCGGGCTCACGTTGCAGGTGCATGACCGCAACGATCAGGAGGACTTCCTCCATTACCTGGTAGATGATTCCGTAAGGGAAGCGCTTGGTACGGCAGCGCCTGGTTCTCCTGGAGATGGGACTCCAGGCATCCGGATACTCGATGATCCTGTTGATCGTCGCCCGGATCTCTTCGGAGAACTCGAACCCGAGCCCTTCCCTTTGACCGTTATAGTACTCCTCTGCCTCGATGAGCTCCTGCTCGGCCGCTTCGAGAAAGAGGACTTTCATTTGATGTTTTTTGGCAGATGGTGAAAGACCCGGCTGGCGGGAATTGCCATGATCTTTCCACCCTCGAAAGCATCAATGCGGTCTTCGGCTTCATCAGCCCACAACCTATCCAGTGCGGCCTGTGTCGGCGGATCGAGGCTGGAAAGCAGACGCTCGGCTATCTCGGCCCGCTCAGCCGGAGGAAGGGAAAGAGCCTCTTCAAGCACCCGCGAACCCCTTGTCGGCATGTCCATTACCCCCTTTTGCTTTGGCAGTTCCCACGTGAGAACGTGGAAACGAGAAAACAACCATGACGGCCTTTGACGCCTTTCGAGATATCCTCGTCAAGCATTGAACTACCCACTATTGACCCGAAAGCCATTCGGCCGGCTTCCGTTTCACCTTGTCATGGGAAATTCCCCTGCCTTCGTCGAGCTCTCAAAGCCCCCGGCGCGCACCCGCGACGAAGCTGATGCGTTCCTGGATGTCCTCCCACGTCGCATCCGGCGGCAATTGTTCAATGGTCTTTATGGCGATTTCCTTGTTTGTCATTTCAGGTTCTCTCTCGTTCATGATCTTTCTCGTTCATTTTATCATATGCCCCGACGGCTGTGGGGATTAGGGAGGTCGGGACCTTCGCGTTCAACTCCCTGTCCGCAGCTTCTCGAGCATCCTCTCCACCGCGGGGTCCTTGGGTTGCCCCCCAAGCATGATGCGCATTCCGGAGACGGCCCACCGGTTGGCATCGGGTCCGAAATGGGTGGTGCGTGAAAGCCAGTACGACGCTTCCTCCGCGGTGAATCGGGCAATGCGGCGCGCCATGAGTTCGATGCGGTCGAACTCCTTCACTCGCAGTTGCAGGCGAAAGATGAGACCGAGCTTGGAGCCGGCCTCCTCGTCCAGGGGCAGGTTCATTCGAAGTCTCAAACCCTCGATGGAGAGAAAGCGCTGCAGATCCAGAGGCACTCCACCTCTGTCCCTGACCCGCTCCACAATCTGTCGAAAGATGGGGAGGCAGAGTCTCTGGGGTTCCCCCGCAATGAACCCGATTTCCACCGACTTGGAGCCTGAGTCCGGTTCTGCTGACTTTCTCCGTGGGGAGTTATCCCCCGCTGAAAGGGGCCTTTCCTTGACCACGAGCACGGGAGCCGGATAGTCTTTCCATTCGGTAATCCGAAGCAGAAAGGGGAACTGCTTGATGATCGGTGCCAGGTACTTCTTGTGGTGAGATTCCAGATCCGGTTTCTTCCCTTTGGATGCCATATTCCCAAATTCCCTTTCCGGTTGAAAGGTTTCTCAGCGGTTGCCGGTTTGGAGTGCCCCCCCCGGTCCAAGGGGGTGGCAGACAGGCCGTTTCAATCCGATTCAACACGATTGTTTCAGGGGCTCATGAAGGTTCCGTCCTATTTTTTCCGGACCGCCTGGATGAAAAGGCAGTCTTCATCAGGCTCTTGGATTTCAAGAAAAACCTCCGTATTCCCTCCCTGTCGAATGACCCCGGCAAGCACCTCGAAAAACTCCCCCAGCTTTTTCATGGATCCCGGAGGGACCTCTTCCAGGCTTACGCGGAGTCTGCCTCCGTCCGGGAGTTCCAGGTCGGAGAGGTCGAGTGATTTCACCGTCGAGCGGGCGCCTTTGGAGTAAAGGCTACCCAGGCGGGGTAAAAGGGGCAGGATTGCCCTCAGGGCTTCGGTGCCGGAAAGGTTGAGCACATTGCGCTTGGCAGTGACCCAGCCTCTCCTGGACGCTTCCGATGGAACGATGATGACATCGTCGGATTTGGCCTGATGCACGATGGCGGGTGGCCCATGGACGAGCGTGTCGGGCTTTTCGGTCTGTCCCGGCTTCCCCGTGTAGGTATAGAGCTTGTCGGAACGAATGAGCTTCTCCGCCGCCTCCGTGATCTTGTCCCTGGGGACTTCCCCATGGCGCTCACGCACTTCGTCCACCACGTCGGAAATAGTGCAGGCCTTTTTTTCAAAGGCAAGAGAGGTGACCCACTGCTCTATCTTGGCGGGATCGATGGTCTCCCCGATCCATTCCCGCTGTTTGGCACCCTGGACGGTGACGATGGACCAACCCGGGGCCTTGAGATCCAGATTGAGGGGGATACCCCCCGATTCCGTGCTGTAAATGACCTCAGGCTTTGTGCTCTCTGCGCTTCCCATGCGGAAAAGACACCATATGCCCCTGTTCACGCCTTCCCGGATGATGGTTCCCAGGAGGGTCGATTGTTCAAGAACAGGCCAGTGACGCTTGCAGAGAAAGCTCTCCTCGATTGCGGCAAGTGCGGGCGTCTGATCCAACTGGAAAAAAAGACCGGAGAGGGCCTGGAGGGTCTCGAGCGTGGCGGCCCGGTCCGCCGTGATGAGCTCGCCTTCCGCCTGAAGGATCCGGCGCATTTCCTCAAGGATGGAAAAGCCCCCTTCTCCCCCTCCCGTCTTGATTTCTTTGTGTGTAATCTGGCCGGAAGCGGAAGGATACCAGACGGTGTCGTAGATCTGCGCAAGGGAGGTCTGAAGGGCCAATTCCCTTTCAGCCTGGCGACTGACGAATTCGGGATCATTGAGCTTGGAGGCGTGGATTCCGTAGTTCTCCGGCTTTTCCTTGAGCCTCCGCATGGCGAGGACCCAGCGGGCCAAGTCCTTCAGGCGATTGAGGGTTTCCATGTAGCGGCGTACCCTGTCCTCGTTCCATACCTCGCCCTTGACGTTGACCGTGCTGGGCACCAGCAGAAAGAGCTGGTTTTGCTGTATGCGGGGCCGGTTTGGGCCCACTGTGGTGAGGAAGTCCATCCCATCGACCTTCTTGGCGTTGACGGCAATGACGGCGATGGATGGTTGGTTCACATTGTCCGGCATGTGTTCCGGAAGCGAGACGTCATGGATCACGCGAAACGAGCTGCCCGCTCCCGTGATGAGTTTCCTCACCGAGGTGTCGAGCAGCTGGTCGACGGAGGGTTCACTTATGCCTCTCCGTATTTGTGCAAGGACGATATTGACCGAGGGTTCGAGGCTCGCGTAATAGCGGCCATGGTCGGAGCGAAGATAATAGGCGCTTTCCTTGATCTCGCGGAGGGCCGTTTCCACCTGGGGTGGTGTCAGACCCGGGAAAGCGATCTCGAACAGGGCGTCCTTCTCCGAGATGCCAAAGAGATTGGAGCCAAGACCCTGACTTCGGCCGACCAGACTGTGAAGAAATACCGTCTTCCACGTGTATTCGTGGAGGGGGTGGCCGGCGGGGTGCGGGTTCTTCCTGTCTGCAAGCTCTGCCTGGCTGCGCCCCGTGTCGAGGGAGGAGGTGTCCGGCCCGCCGATATCGGCGTTGATGACCGGCAGGAGGTCACCGCTTCCCGTCCGACCGATGATCTCGTTCAAGGTTCGGGAATCTCTGAAGTCCACGTGACAGCTGTGGATCATGGGAACCTTGAGCTTCTTGCCCCATATGCTCCGGATAGTCAGAGCCAGAACTCGGAGGACCCCACGGGTGCCCTGGAAGGTTTCGAGAGTGGAGAGCTTGGTGTTGAGGAAGTCGATGAATGTGGGATGGAAGGGATAGTGGGAGGCCATGACGTCCCGGAAGTCGCTCCGAAGGGCCCTTTCGGGAAGAGCGGCACCGCTCTTGGCATACATTTCCATGTAGGCGTTCGCGGCATCGACGGCGGCTCGTGGATCGCAGGAATCAAAAAGCCGAACGGCCAGGATCCGTGAGATTTCGCCTGCGCGAACGGGAACCACCGTTGATGCATCCCGAAAGACGACGCTTCGGCTTGCAGCCTCGGCCCTCTGCGCCAATCCCAGGGCTTCGTCCTCGGAGACGTTCTCACCCCTCACTTGAGACAGGAGATCCCTGAGACGTTCGGTCTGACGACCGAAGGCGTCCGACTGGCTTGCCAGTGTCATCACGACGGAGATGCCCCTGTGGGTCCTTGCGTAGCCGTTGAGCACCATGAGGAACGCCGCCAGCTGTTCCCCTCCGTTGGGGCGGGCCGCTTCCAGGCGTGCAGCATACTGCGCCAACTCGTCAAGCATAATGATGGCTTTTCGGCCGGAGAGGATGCGGTCGAGAAAGCCTGCGTCCGGAGCCGCAAAGGAGGTCGCTTCCTGTTCGACGGTTCGATAGAGGGCTTCCCCGCCGATCTGATAGGCAATTTCGCCCCAGAGGGTGTAGGGGACGAGCCTGACGCCCTCCGGCTTGTGCACGGGGATCTCATCGCCGGCGATACCGACCACCGACACTTCACCTGCAGCCGGCAGAAGAGAGCTGTCGACGATGTTTTGCGTCACTGACGCAAGTTCGCGACCCCGAAACCCAAGATGAACAAGGGCGATGAGAAGGTGGGTTTTGCCCCCTCCAAAAGCTGTTTCAAGGCGATGGATTGCCGGAGGGTTCTGCCCCGCGATCCGCCCGAAAACATCGGCGAGCACCATGCGGAGACCTTCGGTGGGGTATGTTCCGTCACCGAAGAACTGGTCCGCATCCGTGTAAAGCTTGTGGGCTATGGATGTTCCGCCACGGTATGCGCTCATAACCTGGCTCAGGCCGGCACTGAAGATTTCGGGGTTGAATGTGCCCTCCAGAATGTCCTTTCTGGGCCAGCAGACCTCGAGGATGGATCGCAGCATATCCACTTCTCCCGTGAGCTGAAATCTATGTGCAAGGAACGTATTGGGTCTTTAAACCATACACTGCACACTTTTTTAGACCAGGTTGGACCTGAATACAAGCGAAGCGGCCCCCGACGATGCCGGACAACTTGCGGAAAGATGGCGGTTGACCAAACTCCCGTCAATACCGGACAGCAGACTTGTTGGACGAATACTACGTTGCGTGCAAGATGACATGTATGGTACAATGCAATCCTGGATGTAAAGGGGGGATGCCGATGCCAAGGAAAGTCAAGGTGTCCACTGAGGTATTTGAGTCGGCGAAGGAAACGATTGGGCGGGCCAAAACGGCTGATGAGCTCAGAGCGGCTCAGGCTGTCGTTTTGCCCATCCTTCTCGGCATTTCCGACCACGCTGTCGGACAGGTGATTGGGCGTTCCCGTGTGAGCGTGGTCCGAATGCGCAAGGAGTTTAAGCAACTGCACACCCCAAAAGGGGTCGCGGCTCGCAACTGGGGAGGCCGCCGCTCCGGCTACATGACCGTGGACCAGGAGCGGGAATTCCTTTCCCGCTTCTTCAATCACGGATCGCAGGGAAGCGCCGTCAACGCGGACGAGATCAAGGAGGCCTTTGAAGTGCTGGTGGGGCACAAGGTGGCGAAGACGACCATCTATCGAATGCTCGATCGTCACGGCCGGCGAAAGATCACACCAAGACCGCATCATCCCAAGAGTGGGGCCAAGGCCAGAAAGAGTTTTACAAAAACTGCGAAAAATGGTGACTCGATGCGGTGAAGCGCCGACAAGCACAGGAGATCGCCTCCGCTTGAGGTTCCTGGAAGAGGGGCGCTTTGGAAGGATCAGCACACCCCGGCGCTGCCGGGCTCCTCGCGGCGTGCGCCCAAGGGTGCGCGAGGACAGGTATGCCTACGTGGCCGTCACTCCTCATAACGGGATGATGGATCCCCATATTCTGATCGAGGTGAGCGAGCAGGCAGTGTCCCTTTTTTTTTTACGGAGGTGTGTAGCCGCCACCCGGATGAATTCATCCTCATGGGGCTCGACGGAGCCGGTTGGCATAGGGCAGGGAATCTGAGGGTGCCGGCAAACATGCACCTGATGTTCCTTCCGCCTTATGGTCCGAAGCTGAACCCGGTTGAGCCTATCTGGAAGAGCATCCGCGAAAACCGGTTCCCAAAGGCGGTCTTCAAGAACGTGGACGGAGTGGAAAACCAGCCGGAGAAGGCTCTTGCCGCCCTTGAAAGCGGTCCGGACGCCGTAGCTCGGCTGACCGGGTTCCCATGGATCCGTTGGTATCAGCATGCACGCACCTTAGTATTGAATGCACGTTGAAAGCGACCACGTCGAACAGATTCCGGCCGTATGTTGGGGATAGCGTTGGGGGTAAGAAAGCAAAGGCCCGGACGCTTTCGGCTAAGCCCTTGATTTTCTTGGAGGGCGACTCGGGGATCGAACCCGAGACCTTTGGTTCCGGAGACCAACGCTCTATCCACTGAGCTAGTCGCCCTCACCGGGAAACACCTTCCACCGTCTTTCGACCATGTGGCTGAGCTTGGGTAACACAGGCGGGAACGAATGTCAATCCGCAGGATTCAGGGCGGCCCCGGCAATCACGGCCGGGCGCAGGAAGGAGTCATCTCCTCCTTGGTTGCTTCCCGGATGTCCTTGATAAGAATGTCGAACTCGGCGTGGGTTCCGGCCCGGGGATCGTTGAAGTCGGCCACGATCACGTCCTCCTTCAATTCCTTCACCAGGAACTGAACCAGGCACTTTTTTTTCATCTCCCGGTACATCTTGCCGGGTTTGAGCCGCTCCTGCTTGTAGTCGGCTCGAGGCAGTTCCCGGATTAAGGCCTCGTCCGCATGGCCGAAGAGTTCCTCGGGAGGAACGTATACTTGGACTCGATCTCCCACGCACTTGTTCATGATGGCCGTTTCAACCGAAGGATATTGGACATCCACCCCAAAGACGAAACTGCAGACTTCGGGAGGGACCTCCGTGACCTCCCCGGACGGGGACACGGTCTTGATGGCGAACTCGATGGTGACTTTCATGCACTCTTTGACTCGCAGCATGGGAATCCTCTCTTGCAGGGGGATTTTGGATACCGACCCAACATAATGCCCGGTGGGTTATTGTCAATAAAACCTTGCTCTCCCTTTCGATTGAGGGTAAGCAATACGCGACGTGAAGACACAGTGCCACGGACCATGGAAGGCGATGTTCCCATGACAACCCGGCCGGAACCCTGCAACCCGCCGTCCCCTTCCCTCGAACGCCATGTGTTTCCCGGTCTATCCCGGGTCCCGGGGTTGGTGCACGGGATTTTCAAGCGGCATGGAGGCGTCAGTCTTCCGCCCTATGCCGCCCTCAACGTGGCATGGGACAACGGGGACAACCCCCGATTTGTTCATGAAAACCTCTCGAGGATCGAGAAGGACCTGGGGCTGGACTGCCTGGCGGCCGGGCGGCAAGTACACGGGGACCGAATCCTCCTGGTGGACGAAAACGCCCTGGGCCGCGCCGAGACCCGCGGCCACCTGGTCATCACGCCGCCGGGGGATGCCCTGGTCACGCGACTGCGCGGGGTGGGGCTCCTCATCAAGATCGCCGACTGCCAGGCCGTTTTTCTCGTGGATCCCGTCCAAAACGTCGTTGCCAATGTTCATTGCGGATGGCGGGGGAGCGTTCAGGAGCTTCCCGCCAAGGTGGTACGTTTCCTCCGGGACCGTTTGGGGTGCCGCCCCGAGGACCTTCTTGCGGCCGTCAGCCCATCCCTGGGTCCGTGCTGCGCGGAATTCCGCAACTACCGCACCGAGCTGCCCGCCTCCTTTGCGGCCTATCAAGCGGCGCCGCTGCACTTCGACTTCTGGGCCGTCACCCGGGGGCAGCTGGAGGAGGCCGGAGTCCGGTCGGACCGTATCGAAATTGCCCAAGTCTGCACCGTGTGCGAGTCCCGGGATTACTTCTCCTACCGGGGGGAAAAGGTGACGGGACGAAACGCCGCGGTCATCGGCTGGCAAGCCTAGAAGCACCGTGTCGAGGAACCTCAGATGACTTCGTTCCAGGAAGACGGTCGGGTGGTCCTTCACGAGAAGGTGTCCCAGCAGACGTACCGGCTTCGTATTCATTCCCCCCGGATCTCCGCACAGGCACTGCCGGGCCAATTTGTCATGCTTCAAGTGCAAAAGGGGATCGATCCCCTGCTGAGAAGACCCTTTTCCTTTCATCGCCTCCTTCCCGGAGAAGACTCTTTCGAAATCCTTTACCGGGTGGTGGGACGAGGGACCTGGGTCCTTTCCCGGACGCCTCCGGGAGCCGTCCTTTCCATCCTGGGCCCGCTGGGAAACGGGTTCTTAATCCCCTCTCCTCAACCGTCCGGGGTGCTGATCATTGCGGGGGGAATCGGCATTGCGCCCCTCTATGAGCTGCTGATCCGGCTGTCGGACGGGCGAATTCCGGGCCGGGAGCCGCCCCTGCGGCTTCTCTACGGAGCGCGCACCGCAGACGAGCTTCTCCCCATGAGCTGCTTCCACGAGTTGGGGGCTTCCGTTTCCTTCGCCACGGACGACGGCAGTCTCGGATACCGCGGGACCGTCCCGGAGCTTCTTGGGCTGCTGACGGCCAAAGAAAAGCTCGAACCTCAGCTGGTTTACGCCTGCGGGCCCTTGGGGATGCAATACCGGGTGGCCGTGTGGGTGAAGGAACGGGGAATCCCCTCGCAGCTTTCCCTGGAATCCCTCATGGCCTGCGGGTTGGGAGCGTGTCTCGGGTGCGCGCTGCCCGCTCCCCATCCCGACGACCCGCTTCGACCCCATTATGTCCACGTGTGCAAGGACGGACCCATCTTTGAGGCAGGAGCCATTGAATGGCAAAAGATCGTGGGGCAACAAACGATTGCCCCGACCTTTCTGTTCTGCTAGGGCCCCTGAGACTTCGAAACCCCGTCATGGTCGCTTCGGGGACCTTCGGGTACGGGAGCGAATACATGGAGTTCGTGGATCTCCGGGAGTTGGGGGCCGTGGTGGTCAAGGGGATCTCCCTGGAACCCCTCCCGGGGAATCCGCCTCCCCGCCTGGTGGAGACCCCCGGGGGCCTCATCAATGCCATCGGCCTCGAGAACGTGGGTCTCGAGGCGTTTCTGGCCCAAAAGCTTCCCTACCTCGAGGGCATGAGCGTTCCGGTCATCGTAAACATTTTCGGAAACACCCTCGAGGAATACGGGGAACTTGCCCGAAGGTTGGACGGGGTGCCGGGAATTGTCGGCCTCGAGATCAATATCAGCTGCCCCAATGTGAAACAAGGAGGAATGGTTTTCGGGACCGACCCCTCCATGGCGGCCTCGGTGGTGGGAACCGTCCGAAAGGCGGCATCTCTGCCCCTCATTACCAAGCTGACCCCCAACGTCACCCGCATCGGAGACATCGCCCGGGCCGTGGTGGAAGCCGGAAGCGACATGGTCTCCTGCATCAACACCCTGGCGGCCATGGCGGTGGATGTCTTTTCCCGGAGGCCCAAGTTGGCCAACGTGGTGGGGGGATTGTCGGGGCCTGCGGTCAAACCCGTGGCGCTACGCTGCGTCTACGAAGTCCTGCAGGCGGTTTCATGCCCCGTGATCGGCATCGGCGGGATTCAAAACGCCACCGATGCCCTGGAGTTTCTCCTCCTGGGCGCCCGGGCCGTCCAGGTGGGGACGGCCAACTTCGTGCGCCCCACGGTTACCGTCGAGATCCTCGAGGGAATGCGGCGGTTCCTCCAATTTCAGAAGATCCGGAACATCGAGGACTACATCGGGACCCTGGATACCTCGTGCCTGTTCCCTTTTGCCGAAGAGACCTGCCCGGTGCCGGGGACCGACGGGCGCGAAGCGTAGCGGGCGAGGCGCCGGTCTTAGACCGAGGACCGGACGAAGGCTTCGCCCGCCGAGCGGCATTCTTCCAAGGCCGTGGGATGCCGATCCACGGCCCCCTTCTCTTCCAACTGCCGGAAGCAGAGGTCGCCCGCGTATTCGGCGTTGACGGCATCGAAAAAATACTTCACGCAAAGAACGGTGCATTCAAAAAGCCTCTTGCCCCGGGTGGCTCCGGCGCTCAGGAGAAACCCTTTCCGGACGGCCGCGGGATCGGGGGGGGTCCCTGCCTTTCCGGCCAATTCCCGCTTCATGTAGGAAGCCTGGGAACGGTCGATGAGGAGCTTGAGCTGACCCGTGACGCCGTAGAAGAAGATCGGGGAAGCCACCACAATGTGGGAAGCCTGTTCCAGCAGGGGATAGACCTGCACCATGTCGTCTTCCTGGACACACTCCCCCGTGGCATCACAAGCACCGCATTCCAGGCAGCCCCGAATCTCGAGGTCCCTGACGCGGATGCGTTCGATGTCGCATTTCCTGCTCGCAGCCCCCTCGAGAAAAGCATCCAACATCCTGTCGGTATTTCCGTTTTCTCGTGGGGAACCATAGATGCCGAGCACAAGCATGGACCGGTCTCCTTTCCGAAATGAGCGGTTGGCCCTGGGCAGCCGTGCGATTCAACCGAGATATCCCTGGGCGGCTTCCGGTGAAACAGCCCCCGAGAAGTCCTGGGCCGGGGTTCCCGGCCTGCCGAAAACATGGGGCCGTCGGCAAACACTCGAGGACCCCTCGATTCCTCCGGGTCCTTTTCGAGCGGCAACCTCCGGAAACCGGCAAATCCCGGGCGCGGTGCCTGCCACCGGAAACGGCCCTTCCATAAGCGGTACCCATTATAGACCAGGGGAGCGGCCAAGGACACGGCTGAAACACTTCTTTGACAGGACCCGGGCCCCCTCCGGCAAATTTGCCCGGGGGAAGCCTTTCCCGCCCCGGCCCTCCTCCCGGGTCCGGATTCGCGGCTGCAGGGGACATCATTCTCACACTGGACGAATCGATCGAAATACCCTAACTTAACCCTCAGCGCCCGATTCACCCCGGAGGAACCATAAGGAGGAACCCCATGGCCGACTGCATTTTCTGTAGGATCGTTGCGGGGCAGATCCCCTGCGCAAAGCTTTACGAAGACGAGTATGTGCTCGGCTTCCTGGATATCAACCCCATCAACCCGGGTCACTCCCTGGTGCTGCCCAAGCGCCATTACGCGGTGCTCACCGAAGTCCCGGACAGAGAACTGGAAGCCTGCATTGGGGCGGCCAAGCGGGTCGCCCGGGCGGTTTCCCGGTCCGTGGGAAGCGCCGGTCTGAACCTTCTGCAGAACAACGGCAGGGCGGCGGGACAACTGATCGAGCACGTCCACTTTCACCTGATTCCCCGGGACCCGGGGGACGGATTTCTTACCTCCTGGCCCGGCAAACCTTATCCGTCCGGGCAGATGGAAGCCGTGCTCGAAAAGATCAAGGCCGCCCTCTAGAGACGGCTCCCCGGTGTTTGCCCCGGGAGTCACCCCAACGGCCTGTGCTGACAAGAACCATCCATTGGAGCCCATAGAGTGAGCACGATTCGACTTTTGCCGGCTATTGCACTGATCCTGGCCATGACCAGCCTGTCGTGGGCCGACTACCAGACGGGAGCGGCGGCCTTTACCGAAGGGGATTACACCACCGCCCTTCGGGAACTGGAACCCCTGGCGGTACAGGGCGACGCATCCGCCCAATTTCTGTTGGGGGTGATGTACGGAATCGGGGAACAGGTTCGCCAGGATTATGCCGAATCCTTCCGGTGGTTCCACGAGGCGGCCTTGCAGGGGCATGCCGCCGCCCAGCTTTGCCTGGGCATGATGTATCGCGAAGGCAAGGGCACCGAACAAAACCTGCCCGCCGCGGTAAAATGGTTCGGCAAAGCCGCCGACCAGGGAAACGCCAATGCCCAGTTCATACTGGGGGAAATGTATCGGACGGGCGAGGGGGTGCGAAAAGACCCGGTGCAGGCTCACGTATGGTTCAACCTGGCCGCCATCCGGGGCCGAAAAGATGCCGCCGAGGCGAGAGACTCCCTGGCCCGGAAGATGACCTCACGACAGATCGCCCAGGCCCACGCCAAGGCTCGCAACTGGAAGCGGTCGTCCCAAAAGAACCCGGCTCGCTAGGTCAGGCTCCCAGGACATAGGAGAAAATGAGCGGGGCCACAATGGTCGCATCCGATTCGACAATGAACCGGGGAGTATCCACTCCCAGCTTTTCCCAGGTGATCTTCTCGTTGGGCACGGC
>JARKQW010000426.1 GCA_029974695.1 Syntrophobacteraceae bacterium
GTCCGGTCTGCCAAGAGGACCATGGTCTAGCCGAAGGGACCCAACGGCGACGCAACCCGCGCAACGGATTCGGCGGCGCTATTCATGGATTCGAATGCGAGAACCGCAATGAGAGTCGGGATTGACGTCACGGCCGTCCTGCGGGGGCCCGGCGGAATGGCTCGGTACGCCCGGGAGTTGACCACCGCCCTCGGGGACGTGGACCGGGAAACCCGGATCATACCCCTGTCCGTGGGGAGCGGGTGCCCTACGGTGGTCCCACGGCGCCCCGGGAGTCGTCCCCCCAACGCGGCGGGCGCGGAAAGGGCTTTCCGGCTGCAAACACTCCTGGCTCACATGGTGGGCGCTTCCCAGGAGCGCCGGTTTCCTCTTCTGGATCTTTTCCATGGAACGGACAACCTGCTGCCCGCCTTCCGCCGGGTCGGAACCGTTCTCACTCTTCACGATTTTGTCTTCCGGCTCTTTCCCCGTACGACGGCTCCCCTCAATCGCCTGTACCTGAAGCTCGCCATGCCGCATTTCCTTCGCCGGGCCGATGCCCTCATTGCCGTCTCGAATTCCACAAGAATGGATGCGGAGCGGCTCTACGGAGTGACTCCCCAAAGAGTGCACGTGGTTCCCCTGGGGGTGAGCGAACGATTTGCTCCACGGGACCCTGGGGCTGTGCGCCGATCTCTGGGGGATCGGTACCGGTTGCCCGTGGATTTCCTCCTCCACGTGGGGGCCCTCGAGCCCCGCAAGAATCTGCAGGTGCTCCTGGAGGCTCTTCGATGGATGGGGGATGAGCGTCCGACCTTGGTCCTGGCGGGCCCCCCGGGACGGGGGGTCCGGGAGATCCGGGACGATCCGGCCCCAGTGTACGGGGAAGGAAGGGTCATTTCCCTGGGGCCGGTCCCGGAAGAGGATCTGCCGGGGTTGTATTCCCTGGCAAGGGCCTTTGTTTTTCCCAGCCTGTACGAAGGGTTCGGCCTGCCGGTCCTCGAGGCCATGGCCTGCGGGACTCCCGTCTTGTGCAGCAAAGCGGCCGCCCTCGAGGAGGTGGTCGGGGACGGGGCCCTTCGGGTGGATGCCGAGGATGTTGCCGGGTGGGCCGAGGCCGTCCGAGCCCTTTGGAGCCGTTCGGGGCTGCGGCAGGAACTGCGACGGAGGGGATTTCGCCGGGCTCGGGGCTTCACCTGGGCAGCTACGGCACAAAAGACTCTCGAGGTCTACAAGGAGGTCCATGCGCGTCGCTCTGGATGCTCGAACCGCCACTGAACATTTTCCCGGAATCGGTCGCTACGTGGCGGGCCTGTCCTCGGGGATACGGGAGGCGGACCCCCGACTGCCGGTGCGGCTCCTGGCGGATCCACGGAATACCCTGTCGTGGCGGCCGCCTCAATGGGCCCGCATTCCGGCTCCCTGGTCCCCCTTTTCCCTCTCCCAACACTGGAAACTGAAGCCCGCCTTGAGGCGAAACGGCATCACCCTCTACCACAGCACTTACTACCCGGCGCCTTCTTTTCGAGACATCCCCACCGTGTGGACCTGCTGCGACCTGATCCCCCTGGTTTTCCCCCGGTTCTTTCCCCGATGGCAGCGAGTGGTGTTCCGCATCGCCCACCGGGTGCTGGTGGAAAGATGCCGACACATCCTCGCCATATCCGATTCGACCCGCTCGGACCTGCTGCGTTTCTTCCCTGCCCGGCCCGAGAAGATCTCCGTCATTCCCCTGGGGGTGGATTCCCGGTTTGTGCCTCGGGGGCGGGACGAGATCCAAGGGATGCGCAGGCGGGTCGGTCTTCCGGAAAAGTATGTCTTGTATGTAGGGATCAATAAGCCCCATAAGAACCTGGTGACCCTTCTGAAGGCATGGAGGGATTTCCGGCGGGAAGCTCGGTCCTCGGGGGACGACGTGCGGCTGGTCCTTGCCGGGCCCTGGGACGAGCGGTATCCCCAGGCAAAGGCGTATGCGGCCCGTGAGGGCCTCCAGGGGGAGGTGCTGTTCGTGGGGCCGGTGGAGGAGGACTTGCTGCCTTCGGTCTATTCGGGCGCCCGGGCTTTTGTCTTTCCCAGCCTGTACGAAGGTTTCGGCCTTCCCGTGCTCGAAGCCATGGCCTGCGGGACCCCGGTGTTGTGCGCCCACACGTCCGGCCTCCCCGAGGTGTGCGGAGACGCCGCGCTGTACTTTGACCCCCGGCAATACCGGACCCTCGCGGAGGGACTGCGGCGGGTCCTCGAGGATGCGGCTTTGCGGGAAGACTTGCGGAACAGGGGACTCGATCGGGCATCGGCCTTCTCCTGGGCACGAACGGCCCGGGAAACCATTCGGATCTACAGGAAACACTCCATATGAAATTTCTCATTACGGGAGGAGCGGGATTCATCGGAAGTCACCTGGCGGAGTACCTGCTGGGCAGGGGGGACGAGGTGGTCGTTCTGGACGATTTGTCCACGGGTTCGTGGGAAAACGTGTCTCACCTCGAAGACCACCCCGGGTTTCAGATCGTGGTGGGAAGCATCCTCCACGAATTCCTGGTGGATCGTTGGGTGGAGCGCTGCCATGCGGTGTTCCACCTGGCGGCGGCGGTGGGCGTCGAGTTGATCGTCAAGAACCCGTGGGAATCCCTCATCACCAACATCAAGGGAAGCGAGCTGGTCTTGAACGTGGCCCACCGGTACCGCAAGAAAGTCCTGGTGACCTCGAGCTCCGAGATCTACGGGAAGAACTCGAACGCTCCCTTGAGGGAAGGAGACGACCGGATCCTGGGCTCGCCCCTCAAATCCCGGTGGGCCTATTCCACCTCCAAGGCCGTGGACGAAATTCTTTCCTACCTCTACTGGAAGGAAAAAAGGCTTCCCACCGTCATCGTTCGACTCTTCAACACGGTAGGTCCGCGCCAGACGGGGGCCTACGGAATGGTGATCCCGCGGTTTGTTTGCCAGGCGCTCCGTGGGGAGGCCATCACCATATACGGCGACGGGAATCAGACCCGGTGTTTTCTTCACGTCCGGGACGCCGTCGGGGCCCTGGCCGGCCTCATGGACCACCGGGAGGCTGTGGGGGACGTGTTCAATATCGGAAGCCAGGAGGAGGTCACCATCGATGAGTTGGCCCGCCAGGTTCTTCAGCTGACGGGGAGCCCGTCGCCGGTGGTCCGTATTCCCTATGATCAAGCCTATGGGGAGGAGTTCGAAGACATGCCCCGGAGGGTTCCGGACATCACCAAGGCGAGAGACCTCATCGGCTTCCATCCGTCCTACGACCTTCGCGGGATTTTGACCGACGTCATCCGGCACTACGAGGAGGGGCGTCTCCCGGAGGCGGGATCGAGACGGCGATTGGGCCCTTGAAAACACCTTCGGAACTATGGCCAACCCCCGGAATGCGGTTGGCTGGATTCGGAAAGGAATCGGTGGCGCATCGAGGTCCGGGGATTTGCGTCCTCCACATCTACAAGGATTATCCGCCCGTGCTCGGGGGGATCGAGCTCCACGTGCGGCTCCTGGCGGAGGCCCAGGCCCGGATGGGCTACGACGTTACGGTACTGACGGCGAGTCCGGGCCTACTGAGCGAAGAGGAGACTCGAAACGGCGTGCGGCTCATCCGGGCCGGACGCCTGGGAACGGCGGCTTCGACTCCCATCAGCCTTCCCATGCCCCGCATCTTGAGACGCCTGCGCCCCCACCTGGCTCACCTTCATTTCCCTTACCCGTGGGGAGAGGTTTCGCAACTGCTTTTCGGGCAGGCGCCCTGCATGGTCGTTACCTACCACAGCGACATCATCCGTCAGAAGACCCTCTTGCGGTTCTACCGCCCGATGATGAACCGGGTATTGAGCTCCGCCCGAGGGATCATCGTCACCAGTGGCGCCTACCTCGAGTCGTCCCCCTACCTGGGGGAGTTTCGGGACAAGTGCGCGGTGATTCCCCTGGGGATCGACCTGAAACCGTTTCTGAGGTCCTACCCTTCCCGCGTCCGTCTCCTCCGGGAATTCTTTGCGGCCCCCACGGTTTTGTTCGTAGGGAAGCTTCGCTATTACAAGGGACTGGAAACCCTCATCGAGGCCGTTGCAGACCTGGACGCACGGCTGGTCGTCCTGGGGGAGGGCCCCCTCGATCGGAAACTGCGGGACAAGGTTCTTTCCATGAAGATCGGGGACAAAGTCGCCTTCCTGGGAGAGGTAACCCAGGAGATGCTTCCCGCTTACTACCAGGCGGCGGATGTCCTGGTGCTTCCTTCGAGCCACCGGAGCGAGGCCTTTGGGCTGGTGCTGGTGGAGGCCATGGCAAGCGGCCTTCCCGTCATCAGTACCGAGCTGGGAACGGGAACCAGCTTCGTGAACGTGCACGGGAAGACGGGGGTCGTGGTGCCTCCCGGGGATCCCGTGTCCCTGAAGGCGGCGCTGTCCGTCCTTCTCGAGGATGGGGAACTGCGGCGGCAGATGGGCTCCCGGGGCCGGGTTCGAGCACTGACGGAATTCTCCGCGACAAAAATGGTCCACTCCGTTTGCCGATTCTATGATATGCAATTGAGGGCTTGAAGCGGAGAGCTTCGGCCCAGGGAACGTGCGCCTTCGGCCCGGATCGGCCGCGGATAAAGGGGTCCACATCGTGCCCAGTCGATTCGTCGTCTACTGTGATTCCGCCATCGAAGCGGGCTGGCTGTTGTCGGTGATGGTGGTTCCCTTGTTTTTCAACCCCCACTCGAGCCGCATCTTCGAGCCCGACAAACTGCTGGTCTTTCGCTCCATCGCCTTGGTGTCGGCGGCCCTGTGGCTGGCGAAGGGAATCGAAGTCCTGCCCGGTTCCGTCCGATCGGGGCGCTCGACTGCCGGGGCGAATGCATCGGCAACGCCCTGGGAAGCCTTGAAGCAAGCCGTTCGGGTACCCCTGGTCCTGCCCGTGGTCCTCTTCCTCGCGACAACTCTTCTCAGCACCTCCCTCTCCGTGCTGCCCGCCCACAGCCTGTGGGGGTCCTACGAACGCGCCCAGGGGTTTTTCACGACCCTGGCCTACGGGACCGTATTTTTCAGCCTGTTGGCGGCTCTTCGGCAACAGGAGCAGTTGGAGCGGCTGCTGCAAATCGTGCTCATCACCAGCATTCCCGTCACCCTCTATGGGACGGCACAGCATTTCGGGTGGGACCCCCTGGTGTGGGAAAAGGAAATCGAGGGCAGAGTCAGCGGCAACATGGGAAATCCCATCTTCTTGGGAGCCTACCTGATCATGGTGGTGCCCGTCACCTTGGCCGAAATGCTTCGAAGGTACATGAAATTCCGAAGCTCCCCGGGCTCTCGGGTCTGGAATGTTGCGGCGCTCCTTCTCCTCCTGATTCTCCTGGGACTCCAGGTCTCGTGCATTCTGTTTACCCAAAGTCGAGGCCCCTGGCTGGGATTGCTTTGCGGGATTTCGTTCTTCATTCTGCTGGGCTTGATTGCCTTGCGACCGGCCGAACCCGGGGAGGGGGCCGCTCGAATAAAAGAGGTCTTCAAGGCCTTCGTTTTTGCCCTGGCGAGTATCCCCGTGGGGGTTCTGCCCGCCTATGTTTTCTTTGCGCTTACCCATCGAGGTCGAAGATGGCTTTGGATCTCCTTTGTCTTTCACGGGCTCCTGGCGGCCTTGTTCCTCCTCCTTCTCAACATGCCCGCTTCTCCCCTCCATTCTCTCCGGGGCTATCCGTACCTCGGCCGTCTCGCTCAGTTGTCCGATGTGGAAACCGGGACCGGCAAGGTTCGGATGCTGGTTTGGCAGGGCACGGCCCGGTTGATCGCGGGGAATCCGGGCAGGATGTGGTTCGGTCATGGACCCGAGACCATGAAATTCGTGTGGGACCCGTACGCTCCCCCGGAGCTGGCTCACTATGAGTACCGAAACGCCGCCCCGGACCGTGCCCACAATGAAACCCTGGATGCCGTGGTGACCACGGGGCTCGCGGGATTGGCCGCCCAGCTCCTGGTGGTGGTCCTTGTCTTTCGCTACGGCATCCAGTGGCTGGGGCTGATGCCCGGTGCTTCCCATGGGAGGGTGTTTTATGGCCTCGTGTTCCTGGGAATGTTGGGGGGAACCTGGGTGTCCCTTCGCCTCCACGGTTCCTTCGCGCTTCTCGGGCTGGGAATCCCCGCCGGGATGCTCCTGGGAGTCGTGGTCTCCGTCCTGGTTGCGGGGTTCGGAGTTCGGCCCCGGGAGGAAACTCCCCTGCCGCGAGAGCGGCAGGTGGTGCTGATCGCCCTCCTTTCGGGCCTCATCACCCACTTCGTGGAGATTCAAACCGGGGTGTCCGTGGCCGCCACGCGCCTTTATTTCTGGGTCTATTGCGCCGTAGTCGTGGTCCTGGGAACAGGCCGGGTGGTGCCGGAGGACTCGTCGCCCGGAGTGGGGGGCGAGACCAAGGAGCCCGGGGCCCGGCCTCCGTCCGCCGGGAAACGTGGGAAGCGAAAGAAGGGGAAGGTTCCCGTAAGGATCGAGGGAGAGTCGGGTGCTTTCTCGAGGTTGGTTGGCCGTCGCACCGTGATGGCGGGCTTTGCGGCCCTGGGGTTCGCTTTGTTCACCCTGGCCTTTGATTGTACCCTGAACCCTTTCTTAAGGGAGGAAACCCTCGAGTCCGTCTGGCGGTCCGTGACCACCGTGCGCCTGGGAAGCGGGGTGCGCACGGTCTATGGAATGCCTGCGGTCTTTCTGGGCACATGGCTCCTGGCAGGGACCCTGCTTTGGGCGATCCACCGGTCCGAATCCGCCCAGGGTCGGGAACCTCGGTCGCGGCTATCGGGGGTGGCCGCCTGGGGGCTTTCGGCTTTGTTCGGCGTGGGCGGGACCGGTTTGTTCCTCCTTGTTATGCGCCCGGGGAGCGAGGCGCAGAGCATCGTCTTCTATTCGTGGGCGGTGCTGGGTGCGGGAACGGTCCTGGGAGGGATTCTGGCCGCGGGAAAGCCATGGGAGCAATGGATTTCGAACTCCTGGAAATGGGTGCTTTACGTCGCCGTAGGGGCGGTCGCCTGCTGGGGGGGGGTGGTTTTCAATCTTCGTCCGGTCCAGGCGGATATTCATTTTAGGATGGCCCGGGACCTGGAGAGACAGAAGAAGTGGGAACCGGCGGCCCGTCATTTTGGGGAGGCCCTCCGCCTGGCTCCCGAGCAGGAACATTACCACCTCATGCTGGGTCGCTTTTACTTCCACCGAGCCGGTGCATCGAGGGATCGAGAGAAGGACGCTCTTTATTCCCGGGTGGAAAAGGCCATGTCCCGGGCCCATGAGCTGAACCCCCTCAATACGGACCACCTGGCGAACCTGGCCCTGCTGTATTGGAAATGGGCGGAGTCGGTTTCCTCGGATGCCCAAAGGCAAGGGAAACTGGAACAGGCGCATCATTTCTACGACCTGGCCGTGAAAAACAGCCCCCGAAGAGTCGTGCTGTACAACAACTGGGCCAGGGTGTACCTGTACCAGGGGGCTATTGAAAAGGCCCATGAGAAGATCGAAGCTTCCCTGGCCGTGGACGATCGTTTCGCGGACACCTACCTGCTCCAGGGGGAGGTGTTCCACAGGGAACAGAAGGGGAGGGAGGCCTCGGCGGCGTACCGCAAGGCCGTATCCCTCGACCCGGAGAATGCCGAGCTGTGGGCGACCCTCGGCCAGATCTACATCCGGCAGGGGGATGAGCGGGCGTCTCTCGAGGCCAACCTCAAGGCCGTCGAGATCAACCCCGGCCTGGTGGGTCCCCACAGCCTGTTGGGGCTCATCTACTATCGATGGGGCAAGTTCCACGAAGCCCTGGAGGAGAATTACAAGGTGTTGGAGCTTCAGCCGGACAATGTCGCCACGTACCGAAACCTTGCCTTGATTTACGAAAGGATGGGACGTCCCGAGGACGCCGCCGCTCAGCTGGAAAAGATCCGGAAGCTTTCTCCCGAAAGCGAACACGGAAAGATCCGGGATTCCATCGACAAGATGAAGGCCCGTACCGGTGCCCGGGGACTCGAGGAGGATCGGGGCTCTCCATGATCAAGCTCATCCTGATCGCTGCCTGTGCCTTTTTCACCGTGGTCCTGGTGATGCCCTTGGTGAAGAGGACGGCTCTTCGATGGGGCTTCGTGGATGAACCCGGCCCCCGCAAACTGCATCTTCGCCCTCTGCCCCGTTTGGGGGGGGTCGCCGTCTACCTGGGTTGCATGGCGGCCCTGGCGGTTTTCGACCTCTTTTACCTCTCCCAGCTGGTGAGCATTCTCCTGGGCGCCACCTTCGTATCCTTCCTGGGGATCTGGGATGATTACCGCGTACTGGGACCCGTGGCAAAATTGAGCGGGCAGGTCTGTGCGGCGGTCATCCTTCTCCTGTCGGGAGTCCAGGTGACCTTCCTGCCGCACCCGGTGCTGAACGTCGCCGTTACGATCTTCTGGGTCGTGAGCATCACCAACGCACTGAATCTTTTGGACAACATGGACGGGCTTTCCGCGGGGACGGCCACCGTCGCGTGCGCTTTCTTCCTTTTGCTGGCCGTCATGAACAAACAGTTCCTGGTGGGCAGCCTGGCGGCGGCCCTCCTGGGCGCGTGCGTGGGGTTCCTTCTCTACAACTTCAATCCGGCCGGCATCTTCATGGGGGACTCGGGCAGCTTGTTCATCGGGTTTGTCCTCGCGGCCATCGGCATCAAGCTGCGATTTCCCGACAATGTCGCCGTGGTGACCTGGATGATCCCGGTGGTGGTTCTGGGAGTACCGATTTTCGATACGACGCTGGTCGTCGTATCCAGGCTGCGTCGGGGGCTCAATCCCATCGTGTCCCCGGGAAAGGACCACCTGTCCCATCGTCTGCTCCAATTGGGTTGCACCCAGAGGGAAGCGGTCCTGGTGCTCTATCTGCTCTGCGGCGCCCTGGGCGTGCTGTCCGTGGTCCTCATGCATGCCACCAGGACGGAAGGGTTCGTGATCGGGGCCCTCCTGGCACTGGCGGGACTGTGGGCCTTGTGGCGCCTGGAGAAGGTCCCCGTGTCCTAGGATTCCCCCCCCGGGGGAGGGACAAGCCGCGGGGGGGATGTTTCCCTGGGCGGTCTCGGGAACAGAGGCAGCCCCGGCCCCGAGATTTCGGCAGGGCACGGCCTTCCCGGCCCCTGTTCCCGGGGGCCGTCGTCCTGGGAATTCTCTTGACTTTCTCTTTTGACTTGCCCTATTTTCCATCGTTGTATTTTTTCCGGAATATCAAACGATTGAACGCACCTTTCACCCTTCTCCGGTCTCCGAGTACCGGGTATCCTTTCCCGAGAGGTCAGCGATCCACGAGCGCCAGAAAGCCCGACCTTTTTTGGGTCGGTAATGATCTTAGAAAGGAATAAATATGAAAGAGGACGTTGCCAGGGTTCGAACTTTCGCCACGATTTCTCACGGCGGTGCCGGAAAAACCTCCCTGACGGAGGCCATGCTGTTCAACGCGGGAGTGACCACGCGACTCGGAAAGGTGGATGATGGCACTTCCACCATGGACTACGAACCGGAGGAGCTCAAGAGGAAGATCACCATCAGTACGGCCTTCAATACCCTCACCTGGAAGAAACACCAGATCAACATCATCGACACGCCGGGGGATTTCAATTTCGTTGCGGAAACCAAAACGTCCATGCAGGGGGCGGACGGGGTCCTGGTGGTGGTGGATGCCATCGACGGAGTGCGGGTTCAGACGGAGAAGGTGTGGGAATTTGCCGATGAATTCGGTCAGCCCCGCATGATTTTTATCAGTAAGATGGATCGGGAGCGGGCGGATTTTGCCAAGACCGTGGAAGACATCCGGAACAATTTCGGCAAGCAGTGCGTTCCCCTGGGAATCCCCATCGGTGCGGCGGAGACCTTCAAGGGAGTGGTCGATGTGATCAGCAACAAGGCCTACATCTACGGCCAGGGGGACAGCGGGAAGTTCGACCTGCAGGACGTGCCGGCGGACTTGGCGGGTGAGGTTGCGGAATATATGGAAATGCTGACGGAGCAGGTCGCGGAATCCGACGATGGGCTCCTGGAAAAATACCTGGAGGAAGGGGAACTCTCGACGGAAGAGATCCGAGAAGGACTGAGGGCTTCGGTGGTTTCCGGGAAACTGGTTCCCGTTCTTTGCGGTTCGGGACCCGGCAACATCGGAATTCAACCCCTCCTGGACCTCCTGGTCGAAACCATGCCTTCCCCTCTGGATCGAGGCCCTCGGGAAGGGAAATCTCCCAGCGGCGCGCCGGTGACCCGGGAGCCCGACCCCGGTGCTCCCTTCAGTGCCCTGGTCATCAAGACCATCAGCGATCCCTATGCCGGTCGTCTCTCGGTCCTGAGGATCTTCTCGGGAACCCTGACGGAGGATTCCACGGTATACAACTCCACCAAGCAGACCAAGGAGCGGTTCGGCCAACTGCTCCGACTCAAGGGAAAGTCCCAGGACCCCATCGAGAGCGCCGGGCCGGGGGAGATCGTCGCCGTGGCCAAACTCAAGGACACCACGACCCAGGACACCCTGTGCACGGAAAAGGATGCCATTCTGTTTGCCCCGGTGGAGTTGCCCCCGGCGGTCTATTCCCTGTCCGTGGAACCCAAGAGCAAGGGAGACGAAGAGAAGATCTTCTCGTCCCTTTCCCGCCTCATGGAGGAGGATCTCACCCTCAAGCTCGAGCGAAACGATGAAACCAAGGAAATGATCCTCTCGGGCATGGGGGAAATCCATATCGAAGCCACGGTGGAGAAACTCAAAAGAAAATTCGGCGTTGAAGTGAACCTCAAGCTTCCCAAGGTGATCTACAAGGAAACCATCAAGGGGAAGGCCCGAGTTCAGGGCAAATACAAGAAGCAGTCCGGCGGCCGGGGGCAATATGGGGACTGCTGGATCGAGATGGAACCCATGCCCCGGGGAGAGGGGTTTGTCTTCGAGGACAAGATTGTGGGAGGCGTGATTCCTCGACAGTACATTCCTGCGGTG
>JARKQW010000437.1 GCA_029974695.1 Syntrophobacteraceae bacterium
TAGCCGGTCATGAGAAAATCAAGGTTCTTCTTCATGCCGGTCCTTTCCTATCCCGTCATCCAGCCTTCGAATGAGGAAATTGGCTCCGCCCATCAGCAGAACGAGGATGAGACCCGAGGCGAAGATGGACCGATAGGACAGGCTCTGGCTGTCTGTTGCCACAACCAGGGCGACGTGGGCCGTGAGCGTTCGGACGGAATCAAAGAGGGAGCTTGGGATTTGTGGGGCGTTTCCGGCGACCATGAGCGAAATCAGGGTGTCCCCGACGGCCCTTCCGAATCCCATCACCGCAGCCACAATAAGGCCTCGCGAGGATGCAGGGATGAGTACGTGAAGGAATTGCCGTGCGGGAGTGAGCCCCATGGCTTCGGCGGTGAGCCGAAGGGAAGGGGCGATCTGTTGAAGCCGGGCATGGAAGATGAGGACGATGGTCGGCAGGATGAGCAGGCTGAGTGTGAGCCCGGCCGTCAGAAAGGAGAAGCCCGTACCGATCCCGAGCCGGTCCCTCACCAGGGGAACGAGCAGGAAGACGGAAACGAAGCCGTAGATGACCGTCGGGATGCTCGTCATGAAATGGATCAAAATCAGAAAGAAACGAGCAAGACCCCTCGGGGCAAGAACGGTGACAAAACCGCAGATTCCGATGGCTGCGGGAAATGCCAGGCCGAGAGCAAACACCGAAAGGAGAAGGGATACAAGGCACATGGGAAGGATACCGAAATGGCCGGAAAAAGGTTTCCACTCCCAAGAAAGAACTGCGCTCATCCCGTCCGAGGTGATGAGCGGCAGGCAGAAATAGACGAGCAGGGCGAGCATAAAAAGAATCGCCACGGCGGAAATTCCTGTGACGATCAAGAGGCTCCGTTGAATCCCTCTTTCGGAGATCAGGCCGGCACGATTCGCCCCCATCCCTGTCCCGCTGTTTCCATACAAGCGATTCATACTACTCCAGGGGGATGTAGCCGTGCCTCCTGATGATTTCCGAACCTTCAGGGCCCAGGATGTAGTCGATGAATGCCTTGGTGAGCCTCGCCGGCTCTCCCTTGGTGTTCATGTAGAGCTTTCGAACCACGGGATAGCTTCCGTTCGAGGCGTTCTCCTGGGTGGCGGCAACGGACTCGATCTTGACGGCTTTGAGGCTCTGGTCCACGTGTCCGATCCCCACATAGCCGACGGCGTCCTTGTCCCGGGAAATCGCCATCTTCATGGCCCCGTTGGAGGAAACGATGTTGGCCGTGCCTGCGACGGGTCCCTTTTTCAGAAGCTTCTCCCAGAAGACCTCGCGAGTGCCGCTTGCCTCATCGCGGCAGAAAAGGTGAATGGAACCGTCCTTCCCGCCGACGTCCTTCCAGTTGGTAATGGAGCCCGCGAAGATATCCCGGACCTGCTGCTGGGAGAGATTGTCCACAGGGTTATCGGGATGAACCGCGACAGCGACTCCATCGAGGGCGAAGGGAAAGGATTTCAAGCCGTACTTGGCGATTTCCTCTTGGGATACGGCCCGACCGGTGTTTCCAATGTCCACCAGACCCTCCCCGACCTTCTGGACTCCGACACCCGAACCTCCACCCTCAACGGTGATCCGGATCTTCGGGTTGAAGGTCATGATCGCCTTGGCTGCATCGTTCATGACGGGGATGTGTGCCGTGCCGCCTGCAATGCCAATCGTCCCTTCGAGCCCCGCAAACCCGTCCAGGGCTCCGCAAAGGGCAGCGGACCGAAACCAACCGAGAAGAAAAAAGACCGAAAGAACGGCGACCACATTCATGCGTTTGCGCAAAATACCCATGCTGTTCCCCTCCCAATGAACCCTTGTCTGCCTTGTTGGTTTTCATGCTTCCGGTCCTGCGCGTGCCGGCCGGATCTCGCGTCACGTCATCCCTGCGGAATAAAGACTCCCATTGAACGGGGCGCAACCCGTTGAATGGACGATTCCCCCACAGCCGGGAATCGATGATGATCGTGCACAGCCGGTGGATGCCCGCCTATGCGGACATGAAGCCCTGGTGCTCACGGAATCGCCAAAATCAAAAAACCCCTTCACATTTCCCGGGCCGAAGTTCCCATGGGATCGCCGAAGGGCGGGACAGGGTGAGGTCAAGCTTTGCACAGACCTCGGAAGATGATCCGAAGGTCCCTTTCATCAATCTCACGAAACAGGATTTCGTCCTCGAGGGCCTCAGGTTCTTGTACGCGCGGGGATTCCCGGGGGTCCGGGTCCTCGGGGGGAACGGACAGGGTCGAGCTTCTCCGCTTCGAAGGGATGTTCTCGATGCCGGCATTGTTTCGGAGCCAGTGGTCGCATTCGTCATGGCTTCCCAGGAACACAAAGAACAGGTCTTCCCCCTGGAGGATGCCGATGAGCCGATAACCCCGGACGAGGTCGTATTTCACACAGTTCTTGATCCTTGCCTCTCCGTACCGGGTCATTCTGCCGACCTGGTTAAGATTTCGACGCACATCCGAGAGTAACTGGTCGATGATGTTCCGGGCATGGACGGCGGCGGCGGCGCCTCGTCCCCCTGCCTTCCGGAGGACCTTGAGCTGTTTCTTGAGGGTTGGATCCAGGTGTATGTTGCGAATCATGTCACTCCTCGACGGCCTCGGTCGGCCCCCCCGCAAGACCGCACTTGCAAATGATCCCGGGCAAATCCCCCTGCGTGGGCATTCATCCTCCCCGGTCGGCTCCGTACCCACGCCTCGCGCACAGACCGCTCGCAGAAATTGCATGCGGCCTTGACCTTGCGCCTCCGTTCATCCCGTGTCGCTTACGGAAGAAGTGCAGGGACCCGGGAAGGGGCAATGAAGCACGAAACCCATGCCGCGGGCTTCCCGGCCGAGCGAACAAACCGCCCCGAGGATCGGTTACCACTCGGAAACGTTTCTGTCTAATCGGTTTTTTGCGGGTCTTGGCCGGTGCTTCATCGGAAACGGCAATGAATCCAAAGGATCGGAGACCCATTCACGGTGGACCGGGGACCCGGCGCCGTGGGGCACGGTGCCGGGTCAAAACCCCCCGAGGCGCTTGGGGATTCTCCTTGGCCGTGATATGCTTCGATTCCGCCGTTGAGAATGGATGTTGGGGAAGGATACATCCCCCTTGGGGCTCTCGTTTCGTGGACGTCTCGGTGCTCTGTGGGGATCTGTCCTCCCATGGGGTGAAATCTCGAAGGTTGGATTCTCGTCGTGGACGGCACGATTTGCTGTTCCGTGCCCAAGGAGGTACCTCGTGGCCGGGAGCGCCGTCAGGGGGAAGCGGCGGGGAAGGAGCCTCACTCAAAGAAGGACTGTGTCGGGCATGATGAAAGGTCGGTTTTCTGGAAGAAGGACCCGAAATTTCCAGGTTGTCCTGGTCGGAATGGCAGTGAGCCTGCTTCTGAGCGGATGCGGCGAGCCGAACCCCCGGCTGTACCGTGTGGGGATTCTTAGCGGCCTGGATACGTTTGCCGCCACGGTGGACGGTTTCAAGGCCAAGATGACCGAACTGGGGTATATCGAGGGCAAGACTATTGCATATGAAACGGAAAGGACCAATTTCGACCAGGAGGCGGAGGAGCGGATCCTTCGAAGATTTGTCGACGAAAGGGTGGACTTGATCCTCGTATTCCCTTCGGAGGCATCGGTCGCTGCCAAGGAGATCACACGGGGAACCTCGATCCCGGTAGTGTTTTGCCAGACCAACATCGAGGGTACGGACCTGGTCCGAAGTGTGTTGGAACCGGGGGAGAATCTCACCGGTGTACGCTTTCCCGGACCGGACATCGCCGTCAAGCGCCTGGAGGTTCTCCTTGAGCTCGCACCCCGGGCCAAACGGATCTGGGTGCCCTATGGGAGGAATGTCCCCATCGTGCCCGATCAGCTGACGGCTCTTCGTTTGGAGGCGGCAAGAGGCGGCATTGACCTGGTGGAAGCTCCCGCTGACGGCGCCGACGATTTGTTGGCGGATCTGGAAATGAGGGAAAAGACGGCCGATCCGGGGATCGACGCGATCCTGCTCATCTCCGAACCCCTGGCGAAGACCCCCACGGTCTTTCCCACCATGATCCGCTTTGCGTACAGACACCGGATCCCCGTCGGGGGATTCGCTATCTCCCACGAAGGCCATTCAACGGTGTTTGGTGTGGCCACGGACAATCTTGCCGTAGGCAGGACTGCGGCCATCCAGGCACACAAGGTTCTGAGGGGGATTCCGGCCAGCACCATCCCGGTGGTTTCGGCTGAGAGTTATTTCCACATCAACTACAGGGCGGCGCAAGAACTGGGCCTGAGTGTCCCGGAAGGGTTGTTGCGACAGGCAAACGAGATCGTCCGCTAGTCGGAAATCCATTGCACTTGCGGCTCCGGAGAGCCGCAAAGGTGTCGGAGAAGAGCCATGAAGACCCGGGTGGAGACTTTTTCTTCAGGGCGGAAACTGAGCACAACCTTGGCGGGGGCCTTCTTCCTCTTCAGTGCGGTCGTACTCCTCCTCTACACCGGCTTGATGGGACTTTATGATTACAGGACCTTGGAAGCGCTCATTTCAAGCCGGCAGCAGCTGATTGCCCGAGATGCAGCCAAGGCCGTGAGCGGCTTCATCCACGATAACTTCAGCGTTCTGGAAACGGCGATCTGGTTGACCGATTTTGACACCCAGCGGGAGGTGGAACGGAGGCGGATTCTCCAGAGTTTGCTGGGACTGCGTCCCGCTATCAGGAGACTCGTGCTGTTGGACCCCCACGATCAGGTCCTGGCCCGGGCGTCTCGGCTCTCGATGCAGGCATCCGGCCAATTCACGGACCGCCGTCTCGAGGAACTCCTCTCGGGGCAGGATCGAAAGGCCAAGAGACGAATGAGCACGGTCACCATTGATCCCGTGACCGGCGAACCCCTCGTCTGGCTGGCGGTCCCGGTTACCGACGCCTTCGAAGACGTCAGGGGAACACTCATCGCCGAGCTCAATTTGAAGTCCATGTGGGATATCGTGGACCAACTCCGGGTGGGCGAGACCGGATACGTCTATGTGGCCGACAGGGAAGGCAACCTGCTCGCGTTCCAGGATACCTCCCGGGTGCTCAAGGGGGGAAGAGTGTCTCATATCCGGGTGGTTGCCGACTTCATCCGGAATAAGCCCGCCGTGCAACCTGTTGCGGTAGAGCGATTTCAGGGAATCAAGGGATCCACGGTGGTGGGAACCTATGCTCCCTTGACCATGCCGGATTGGGCCGTTGTCACCGAACTGCCGTGGGAAGAGGCGTACCGGGTGATGGCGCGCAATCTGGCCGCGGCCGTCGCCTTCACACTGGGGATCGCGATTCTGGCAGGGATCTTCGGAGTGCGGGTGGCAAGGCGTATGGCGAAGCCCGTCATCCAGCTGACGGAGACGGCCTCCCGGATTGCTGCAGGGGAGCCGGACCTCAAGGCGGAGGTGGGCGGACCCCGGGAAGTGGCTTGCCTGGCTGTCGCATTCAACAGCATGACGTCTCAACTGCGGCAGAGCCTCGTGGATCTCGAGGATCGCTTTGGCGAATTGAAGCGCACGGAAGAGGCTTTACGCCTCAGCGAACAACGGCTTCGCCTGGCCCTCGAAGCGACCAGCGACGGGATTTGGGACTGGAATCTCGAGACCGGCCGGGTGTATTTCAGCCCCCGCTATTACACCATGATGGGGTACGAACCGGACGAATTCCCGGCCTCTTATGAAAACTGGAAGCGATGGGTCCACCCGGTGGATTTGGAGGCGGCTGAGAAATTGGTTTGGCAGGCAATCCAAGACCGCACCTCGTACACCATCGAGTTTCGCTTCAGGGCGAAGGATGGAGACTGGCGATGGATTCTGGCTCGGGGCAAGGTGGTGGAAACGGATGAGGCCGGAAAGGCCGTTCGGGTGTCCGGAACCCATTCGGACATCACCCCGCGCAAACGGGTGGAAGAGGCACTCGAGAAGCGCATTTTGGCGTTGACCCAGCCTCTGGGTTCCGTCGAAAACATCGCCCTCGAGGACATCTTGAATCTTTCCGATCTCCAGCATTTGTCGGATCTGTTCGCCAAGGCCTTCGGAGTTGCATCCCTCATCACCCGGCCGGACGGGACCCCCATCACCCAGCCCAGCAACTTCACTTCCTTTTGCAGTGAAATCGTCCGCAAAACTCCCCGGGGACTCGAAAAGTGCAACCATTCCGACGCGATCATCGGACGGCACAATCCGTCCGGCCCCAATATCCAACCTTGCTTGAGTGCCGGGTTGTGCAACGCCGGGGCCAGCATTACGCTCGGCGGATCCCATGTGGCCAATTGGCTGATCGGTCAGGTCAGAAACGAGGGCGTGGACGAAGAAAAAATCATGGAATACGGTCGGGAGATCGGTGCGGACGAAGGGGTCTTCCGCGCCGCATACCTCGAGGTGCCCGTCATGTCCCAAGAGCAATTCGACAATACAGCCCATGTCCTTTTCGCCGTTGCAAACCAGATCTCCAACAGCGCCTATCAAAACATCCTCCAGGCGCGGTTCATTTCCGAACGAAAACAGGCGGAGGAGAGTCTTCGCAAGTACGAGCGCATCGTTTCCTCTTCCCAGGACGTGATGGCCCTCATCAACACCGATTACGTCTATGAAACCGTCAACGAAAGCCTCTTGAAGTTGCAGGGACGGTCCCGCGAAGAGATTGTGGGCCGGACGGTTTCCAAGGTGATGGGGGAGAAGACTTTCCGGCATAAGCTGAAGGCGCGCCTGGACCAAGCCCTTTCCGGGCAAACGGTCCACTTTCAGGAATCCTTCGACTACGGAGAAACGGGTCGACGAGTCATGGATGTCAATTACTTTCCCATTTTTGATCAACAGGGGAGAGTGGAGGGAGTCGTTCTCAACGCCCGGGATATAACCGAAACCCGAAAGTTGGAAGAGCAACTGATGCAGTCGCAGAGGATCGAGTCCCTTGGAACCCTGGCCGGGGGTGTGGCCCATGAGATCAACAACCCCATCAACGGCATCATGAACTACGCCCAGTTGATCCTGGATGGGATGGGTACCGAGAGTCCGGCGAAGGAGTATGCGGAGGAAATCGTGCACGAAACCCGGCGGATTGCCAGTATCGTGCGAAACCTGTTGACCTTTGCCCGGCACGAAAAACAGTCCCACAGCCTCGCCTTGCTCTCCGACATCGTCGCTTCCGTGTTCTCCCTGATCCGGACCGTTCTTCGCCACGACCAGATCGACCTGTGTGTCGACCTTCCCGACGATTTGCCCAAGATCAAGTGCCGCAGCCAGCAGATCCAACAGGTGTTGATGAACCTCATGACCAATGCCCGGGACGCCCTGAACGAACGGTATCCCGGATACAGCCCGGAGAAAAAAATCCGGGTTTCGGCGCAGATCGTCCAAAAGGGGGAGCGCCGGTTCATCCGGACAACGGTCGAGGACACCGGGATCGGCATCCCCCCGGAAATCCGCGACAGGATCTTCGATCCCTTTTTCACCACGAAACCCAAAGAAATCGGCACCGGCTTGGGGCTCTCCATCAGCTACGGGATTGTGAAGGACCATGGCGGGGAGTTGAGCCTCGAGGCCGAGCCCGGACGATATACTCGTTTTCACGTAGATCTTCCTGTAGAGAATGGTTGGACGCTCGGCGGGGCCTGAGGAGGTGCGGATGGGCAGCATCCTTGTGGTAGATGATGAACGCAGCATACGGATTACCCTGAAGGCCTTCCTGGAAGGGGACGGCCACCAAGTGGTGACGGCGGCGGAAGCTCAGTCGGCTTTGGCTTGCCTCGGGCAGGGGCCCGTGGATGTCGTACTGACGGACATCATTCTGCCCAAAGTATCCGGTGTGGAGTTGCTCCGGCAAATCCGCGAGATGTATCCCCATGTCCAGGTCGTCATGATGACCGGGGAACCGACCCTGGAGACCGCCTATGAATCCCTGCGCCTGGGAGCGATAGACTACCTCCAGAAACCCGTGGGCAAGACCGACATCCTCAAGACCGTTCGAAATGCTCTCAGGGTCAAGGAACTCCGCGACGAGAAGCTGCGTCTGGAGGAAGAGAACCGCAACCACATGAATCGGCTCGAACAGCTGGTGGAAGAGCGGACTCGGGCCCTGGTCGAAAGCGAGGCCGCCCTGCGAAATCGCGCCGAAGAGCTGTCCGTCCTCAACCGCCTGGCCCGAAGGGTGAACGAAAGCATCAGTGTCGAGGATGTCGTGAAATACGGGTTGGGTGAGATCGTGAGTGCTACGGGGCCCGATTTGGCGGTCTTTTTCCTGAAAGAGGGAGAGGACCTCGTTCCCAGGGGCCTTCTCCCTCGAGGGGCGGAAAGCTACTGGGTGCCCGCCGGGGCCCACAAAGTGGGAACGTGTCTGTGCGGGCTCGCAGTGAGTGAGGACCGGGCCATCTTCTCCACCGATGTCCGGTCGGATGTCCGGTGTACCATGACGGAGTGTCGGCAGGGGGGGTTCGCTTCCTTTGCCGCCCTGCCGCTCAGGAGCGGTTCGGAAATCATCGGAGTCCTGGGGATTGCCTCCGTCCGGCCGAGAGACTTCCGGAAGAATTCCCGCTTCCTCGAGTCCCTTGCCACGGAGATGACCATCGGCCTGAAGAAGAGCCTGTTGTACGAGCAGGTGCAGCAGCATGCCCAGGAGCTTCAGGCAAGCCTCACCCGCACTCGGGAAGCGGAATCCGAGCGCCTCATGCTCCAGGAGCATCTCCAGCGGGCGCAAAAGATGGAGGCCATCGGCACCCTTGCCAGCGGCATTGCCCATGATTTCAACAACATCCTGGGAGCGGTGATCGGGTATGCCGAACTGGCGTTGTTGGAATCCCCCAAGGATTCCCACTGCAGGAGCCGGCTCGAAATGGTGCTGGCCGCAGGCACCAGGGCAAAGGAGCTGGTCAAGCAAATCCTCGCCTTCAGCCGTCAGAGCGAGGAGGAACTGAGGCCCATCGACATCACCCACACGGTTCTCGAGGTGCTCGGGTTCCTCCGGGCTTCCTTGCCGGCCACCATCGAAATCCGCCACCAGTTGGATTGCGATCTGGGATGTGTTTTGGCCGATCCGGTGCAAATCCACCAGGTGGTCATGAACCTGTGCACCAATGCCCAGTATGCCATGAGCGCCAACGGCGGAGTCCTGGAGGTACAACTGAGTTTGTTGTCACTGGGGCACGATCACGCCGTTGTCCACCCCAACCTCAAACCCGGACGCTACGTAAAGCTCATGGTGCGCGACACCGGCCATGGGATGGACAAGGCCATCCTGGAAAAGATCTTCGATCCGTACTTCACGACCAAGGAGAAAGGGGTCGGTACGGGTCTTGGCCTGGCCGTGGTCCACGGCATTGTGCAGAAGCACGGGGGGGTCATCACCGTGGAAAGTGAGCTCGGAAAGGGCTCGGCGTTCTACGTGTATCTCCCTGCCATCGAAAGAATGAAAATCCCGGAAACGCCGATCCGCGAGGAGATTCCCGGGGGCCGTGAACACATCCTGTTGATCGATGACGAACAGGTCCTCGTGGACATGGGCAAGGAAATGTTGGAACTGCTTGGCTACAGTGTCGAGACCCGGACCAGCAGTGTGGAAGCACTGGCGCTCTTCAGCGCTCAGCCCCATCGGTTTGACCTGGTGATCACGGACATGACCATGCCCAACATGACCGGCGACAAGCTGGCCATGGAACTCCTGCGGGTTCGGCCGGACATCCCCGTCGTGATTTGTACCGGCTACAGCGAGGCGTTTCTGGAAGAAAGGATCAAAGATAGCGGTGTCAGCGCCCTGGTGATGAAACCCGTGGTGTGTTCCGAACTGGCCAAGGCCGTTCGGAAGGCGCTGAACCGCAAACCCGATGCCGGGACGGATTCGCAGGCCGGGAACTGACCTCGACCCGGATTGTTTCCGCCCCGGAGCCGCCCATTTTCGGCGTACGCAGCCACGCCTCTCAAGGTCGTCCGCCCGCCCCCTTCCGTGCGTCCTGCATCGGAAGTCGCGATGATCCAACGCCAATCCATCGAAATTGTCGATTTGAAAAAAGCGCCCCCTTGGGATTTCATGGACCGTGAAGGGGAGAGGACCCTCCAAAGATTGGCTCCGAAACCTTCTCATGGGGATGCGCAGGATTCGGCTTCACGAGGGAAATCCGCCCGAGTGCGAAAAAGGGAGCGATGAAGCCCTCAGACGGGGTCCGCTCCATTGGAGGATTCATTGCGGGTCGGTGTCGCGGGGTCGGATGCGAGGGTTCCGGGGGGCGGCAAGATTCGGTGGACACGAGGATCAAAGGAGAATGCGAGTGGAAATAGAGCTGGACTGTCGGGGGCTGGCATGTCCCCAGCCGGTGCTGAAAGCCAAAGAAGTGATCGAAGAGGGCGATGCCGATCGGGTGAAAATCTGGGTGGACAATGCGGCCGCCAAGGAAAACGTGAGTCGCTTCCTCTCGAGGATGGGGTATGATGTCGAAATCTCCGAAAAGGAGGGTGCCTATGCCGTGAAGGCGGTTCGGGGAAGGGAGGCCGCACCTTGCCAAATGCCCCTCGCCTCCGCCGCCGAGGAAACCCGGCGACGAATTGCCGTTTTGATCGGCACGGATCGCATGGGTTCCGGCGATGAAATGCTGGGGGAGAAGCTCCTCTTGAATTTCGTCGGGACCCTCAAGGAGATGGGACCCGAACTGTGGCGGGTAATCCTGCTCAACGGAGGCGTCAGGCTCTCCGTGGAAGGTTCCCAGAGTCTGCCCGGGCTCAAAGAGTTGGAGAATTCGGGAGTGAGTGTCCTGGTTTGCGGCACCTGCCTGAATCATTTCGGGCTGCTGGACCGCAAAAGGGTGGGAGAGACCACCAACATGCTGGATATCGTCACTGCCTTGCAGGTGGCCGACAAGGTCATCAGTCTGACCTGATCGCTTCGGGATTCGGGGGTTTCCCGGGATTCGGGCCCCCAGGCGGCGGGGTGTCGCCCGGCCCCGGGTTTGGAGCCCTTTCCCGGAGTTGCGGGGCCAAAGAGAGGACGTTTGCCATGGGTGTTTCGCGGGTGGAGTTGGCAAAAACCGTGCGGGCCGCCGGTTGAGCGGCCAAGATTGGTCCGGGGGACCTGGCGCAAATTCTCGAGGGATTGCCGTTGGAAGAAGACCCCAATCTCCTGGTGGGGAGAGAGACCTCCGACGATGCAGGGGTGTACCGTCTCACCCGGGACACGGCCCTGGTGCAGACCATCGACTTCATTACCCCCATTGTGAACGATCCCTACGACTTCGGGAGGATTGCCGCCGCCAACGCCCTGAGCGACGTCTATGCCATGGGCGGAAGGCCCCTTACGGTCATGAACGTGGTCTGTTTTCCCCTGAAGGCCATGGACAAGGGGGTGTTGAAAGAGATCCTTCGCGGGGGGATCGAGAAAATCCACGAAGCGGGGGCGGTCCTTGTGGGGGGGCACAGTGTTGAGGACGCGGAAATCAAGTATGGGCTCTCGGTAACGGGAGTGGTCCATCCCGAACGGGTCCTCACCAACGGGGGATGTCGACCGGGGGACGCATTGGTGCTGACCAAACCGTTGGGGACGGGGGTCCTTGCCACCGCCATGAAAGCCGGGCTGATTCCCCCTCATGCGGAACGGCGGGCCGTGGAGGTCATGGCGGCTTTGAACAGGAGGGCCGCCGAGGTCATGAGCTCCTATCCCGTCCATGCCTGCACGGATGTGACGGGGTTCGGGCTGCTGGGACATGCCCGGGAAATGGCGGCGGCGAGCCAAATGACCCTGGTCCTGGAAGTCGACCGGGTTCCTTTTCTGCCCGAATCCCTGGAATCGGCGCAGATGGGCCTGGTTCCTGCGGGAAGCTTTTCCAACCGCAATTCGTGTTCCCGCCAGGTCCTCATGGACCGGGCTGTGGATCCGGTCCTGCTGGATCTCCTTGCGGACGCCCAGACGTCCGGGGGCTTGCTCATTTCCGTGGACGGGTCCCGGGGGCGGGACCTGGTGGAGGACCTGCACGGGGCGGGCTGCCCGGATGCCGCTCTCATCGGCCGGGTTTTGGAACCGGGTCCCGGCATCATCCGGTTGGTATAGGTTGCAAGACAGGCTGATGGGGCGTTCCGGTCCCCGGACCCTCGAGGATACAACCTACCATCGCAGGAGGGAGGCTCCCCAGGTGAATCCGGACCCGAAAGCCAGCAAGAGCAGCAGGTCCCCTTTTTCGAGCTTGCCCGCGCGGTAGGTTTCGTCCAGCAACAGCGGGAGGGAAGCGGCCGTGGTGTTGCCGTATTTCTGCATGTTGTGGAGGAACTTCTCCGGGGGAATCCCGATCTTTTCGGCCACCAGGTGATTGATGCGCATGTTGGCCTGGTGCGGGATGACGTACTTGATGTCCTCGGGACGGACTCCGGATTTTTTCAGGGCGGATTGGAAAACCTGGATCAGGCGGATCACTGCATGCTTGAAGACGGTCTTGCCGTCCATCTTGGGCCAGATGACGTCGCTTTGGACGGCCTCGGGGCCGAGGAAGGGTTTGCGGGAGATGTCCCACACGTCCATGTAAAGGGCCCTGGCATATTGGCCGTCGGCGTGGAGCTCCGTGTAGAGGACCCCCCGGTCTCCGTTTTCCGACGGACTCAGGATGACCGCCCCGGCCCCGTCTCCAAACAGGACGGCCACGTCCCGTCCGCGATCGGAAAAGTCCATGGCGCTCGAGTGCACCTCGGAACCCACCACCAGGATGTTTCGATACATGCCGGTCCGGATGAAGGAATCGGCCACGGCCAGGGAGTACAGAAAGCCGGTACACTGGTTTCGAACATCGAGACAGCCAATGTCGCTGATTCCCATCTTGGCCTGGAGGTAGCATGCGTTGCCCGGGAAGTGGTGGTCGGGACTCAGGGTGGCAAATATGATGAAGTCCAGGTCCGAAGGCTCCATGTCGGCGTCCCCGAGGGCCCGCCTGACGGCTTCGAGGGCCAGGTCGGTGCAGTAAACTCCCTCCTCGGCAAAACGGCGTTCCCGGATCCCCGACCGGCTGCGGATCCACTCGTCCGAGGTGCTCATCAGCGCGGATAGGTCTTCGTTGCTCACCACCTTGGGAGGCACATAGCTTCCGATCCCTCGAACGACGCTCCGGACCATAAATCCCTCCTTCTCCGTATTCAACATGCCCATACCGTTCGCAACGGGTCCCCTCCGGATTTTCGCGGTGGATTCTCGGAAAATGATTCCCTTTTGTCAATACGGTTTGATTCCCGGCCGGGGGCGGCGAAGCCTCGATCCGGGATTCTCAGGGCATCGAAACCGCCGCGTGACCGTATCGCTGCAGGTCCCGGGGCACCCACCACCGACGGGGGGCCAGGCCCATGGGGTAGGCCTTCACGTTTTGAAACCGCCTGCTCACGGCCACCAATGCCTGGGTGGTGAAAAGGAACGTGTAGGGCTGCTCCTCGTGGACGATGGCGTGAAACCGGTGATAGAGCCGCCGACGCTTGACGGGATCAAATTCCCGGCGGGCTTCCTCCATGAGCCGATCGGCTTCGGGATTCACAAACCCCACGGTGTTGGAACCCTTTTCCGCCTGGGACGAGTGCCAGATCTGGTAGGGGTCCGATTCCCAGCTCAGGCTCCATCCCAGGGTGCAGGCATCGAAATTGCGCCCCTGAATCCTCTGGATGAACACGGCCCATTCCAGGCGGCGAATCTCCATCTTGATTCCCACCTGTTTCAGGTTTTCCTGGAGAATGGTGGCAACCTGCTCGGCAAATTTGGATCCCGAAGAAATCAGGAACTCGAAGACAAAGGGCAGGCCCTCCCGGTCCAGGATGCCGTCTCCATCCCGATCCTGCCATCCTGCAGACCTCAGCAGGGCAACGGCCTCCCGGGGATCATAGGGGTAGGGCCGAATCCCCGCATCATAGTCCGGGCTGTTGAGGTAGAAGGGGCCTGAGATCACCGTGCCCAGTCCAAACAGGATCTTCTTCAGAAGGGTCTCCCGGTCCACCAGCAGGGTCATGGCCTTGCGAACCCGCACGTCGGAAAAGAGGGGCTTTCTCAGGTTCCAACCGATGTAGGAGTAGCTGGGAGAGTAGTAGCTGATCTTTTGGAACTGTTCTTCGAATCGTTTGCTCCGGGTTTGCTTCACCCATTGGATCGGCCGCAGACCTGCATAGTCCAGCCCCCCTTTCTTCAAGACCTGCAAGGTCACCGTGGGATTGGTGATGACTTTGAACACCACCCGGTCCAAGTGGGGTTTCTCTCCCCAGTAGTCCTCGTTGCGGATGAGCACGATCTCCCGTCCCGTATCCCAATGGAGAAATCGGAACGGTCCCGTGCCGATGGGGTTCCGGCCGATGGGATGTCGATTGAAATCGTCGGTTTCGGCGAATCGGTGGGCGGGAAGGAGGGGAATGCCCCCGCAGAATTCCAGAGCCCTAAAATAAGGAACCCGGTATCGATAGCGGACCGTGTAGTCGTCCGGGGCCTCCAGCTCCTCGATGTCCTGGTAATAGTTCCTGAGATGAGCCGCATCCGCCTTGGGGTCTCGAATTCGCTGGAAGGAAAACAGAACGTCCCGGGCCGTGAACGGATGACCGTCATGCCACCGGATGTTTCTCTTGAGTCGAAAGGTGTAGACCAGCCGGTCTTCGGAGATCTCCCAGGATTCCGCCAGTTGGGGAATCAACTCGAGGGTTGCCTCATCCCGCTTGAGGAGGGACTCATACAGGTAGTTGTTGATGGTGGATGCCGAGGCGTCCGTTGCGGTGATGGGATTGAGCGTGGCCGGCTCGGCTCCCATGTGGGCGATGAGCCAGTCGCCGTCCACGGGGACGGCCCGGGTTTCCGCGGCAGAAACACCAAGGACCGGGGTGCACAAGCCGCAGAGAAGGATTGGGACGATCAGGTGGAAAAATCCGGGACGGATCATCGCGCGAAAGAACCAAACGATTCCCAGGGGGAATCCTTTCAGGAGGTTTCATGAGATTCCAGTGCCGCCTGCGACCCAGAGAAGAGGCCCCAGGACACCGCAGCGATCCCCGACGGAGCGCATGGGAAAGCTTGCACGGCCCGGGTGGGCGCAGCCGCATTGCGGTTCCCGCGATGAAATCCCGGGACGTCGTTGCTTCTATCACGGGGAAGGGAGGGCAACAAGTCAAATTCGCCCCTGCCCGGCGGGAACTCCTCCCAGCCCCTTCTTGTCCTCCCCGACGGAGAGACCCTGCCCGGGGTCCGCTTGTTGGGAGAAACAAAAAACCCCTTCCTTCTCGACCGAAAGGGGTCATTTGTCGCTCTTGGATGTGAAAAGAGGTTACAACGCTTCCCTACAGTTTGCTCACATCGATATTGCGAATGAAAGCCTTGACGTCTTCCATCCACAGTTCGAGCTTTTTCTCGCGCTCCCGGGACGCGGGTTCTTCCTCGCCGTTGTGTGTATGGGTGGAAGACTGCTCTCGAGGGCATGCGGCGCCTTCGGGGCTGTTGGGCATCTCGTTCCTGTTCAGGGCAAAAGCGTTGTCTCTCAGGTATTCCATCGTCTCTCTCATTTCGGATAGTCTCATAGCACCCTCCTAGGTCACGGTTGTCTCGGTGAAAGTAGAATAATCACCACGATCTGCCGTGTAAAGCTGTGAAACCCTTGGCTTTAGGCAATGAGGCCCCTTTGGGGAAAGCCCCGACGGACCCCATGTTCCCGGTTCGGCCGGACCCGTCCCCCCGGGGACATGGGCAGCTTCACCCGACTTTCTCGAGAGAAACGCGCTGCCCGATGACGATCCCCAGCGTTAGGGCGGCGTTTCCCCGGTTGACGGCGATTTCGAGGAAACCGGCGCTTCCCCAGTATGCCAGGAGGGTTCCGGGTGCCGCCCGACCGTAGGTGTCCCCCGAGAAGGGGACGGGGGTCCTGCCCACCCGAATCCGCCATGAAGGCAGGGAAGCGGCGGAGCCCAGGTCGTCCCGGGTAATGTTGGTGATGATGTTTCCAAAGTGATCCACGT
>JARKQW010000455.1 GCA_029974695.1 Syntrophobacteraceae bacterium
GGTCATGGTCGTGTTTCCCGCCGCCACAAAGCAGGTGATGTCCTGGTGGGAGATCTTTGCCCGGGCGACCATGGCGTCCACCAGGGAATTGATGGTGGTGCCCACGGCGTCCACCAGGGTATCCAGTCCGCCACGTTTGCAGGCAAACATCATGCGGGAGATGACGTCCTCTCCGTAGCGGGCCTGGCTGTTGTGACTGGCCTTCACGGCCGCGATCTTTCCGGTCTTGAGGTCCACCAGCTTGGCCACGATGGTGGTGGTGCCCACATCCACGGCCACCCCGAAGTTTCGGCTGCTGGTGTTGCCTCCCTCGACGGCGCGGATACGGGGACGGTCTCGATCCCTCAGGTGGACGGAGGCAGTGATTTTCCAGTCGTTTTCCCGGATCAATTCTCCCAGGCCCCGCAAACACGTGTAGTGGATGTCCGGATGGACCCCCGGCATTCTTTTCTGGATGGCCCGATAGATGCGGTCCAGGTCCGACAGGCTGTCGGACAGGGTGGGTTGGGGAAGCTCGAGATACATCTTTCGGCATAAGGGCTGGAAATAGGGAATCTTGGGGGGGGCGGCCCTCCTGGGCAAAGGCGTGGGGGTTTCGAAGGCCAGGATTCGATCGAAGGTGAGGACCTGCTCTTCCTCGATGACGGACTCGGAAGGGACCCGCACCTCGACGTCTTCCCCGCGGACCCGGGACTGGCAAGCCAATACGTAGCCTTCTTCCAGGTCTTTTTTGTCCAGGAAGGCCAGGTGCTTGGTGGAAAAATTGACGGCACCCCGCCGGACCTGCACCCGGCATCGACCGCAGACGCCTTCGCCTCCGCACAGGTTGCTGATGTCAATCCCGGCGCGGGAGGCGATGTCGAGGACCCTCTCCCCCTCGTCGGCCTGCACCGTCTCATCCATGGGTTGGAAGGATACCTTGATCCTGCTCATGAATTCACCTCCCTGGTTTCCGGACCTTTCACGGGATTGACTCCCCGAGAGGGAACCGCTATTCTCACGCCGTCCCAAAATCGGCCCGGGTCGACCTCTCCCCGTCTTTCAACGGACCTCACCCCGACGAGAAGCTCCATGACCGAAAACCGTTCCGAAGAGATCCTTGCTTATTACATCACCTCCCACGGGTTTGGCCACGCGGTTCGGTCCTTTGAAATCATCCGCTCCCTGCGCAGGAAGGCTCCGGGGGTCCGAATCGTCCTGGTGAGCGATCTTCCCGAATTCCTGCTGGAACAAGTCCGGGACCCGGGGGTCTTCTTTCGAAGAAAGAAGGCGGACCTGGGGCTGGTCCAGCTGGACAGCTTACGATTCGACCTCGAGGCCACCTTCCTGAGTGTCCGGGAAATGTATCAGAACCGGGGGGTCCTCGTCGATGAGGAACTGGAGTTCCTCGAAAAGACGGGCGTTCGGCTCCTGGTATCCGATGTCGGGTTCCTGCCCCTGGTGGCTGCGGCCCGGGCGGGAATCCCCGCCGTGGCCGTCGGGAACTTCACCTGGCACTGGATTTATGAATCCTACGCCCGAGAGGATCCTCGATGGGCTCCCCTGGTGGAGTGGGTCGGCGGGTGCTATCGCCGGTGCAGCCTGTTTCTGAGACTTCCTATGCACGGGGAGGATCCCGAGTGGTCCGAAGGGGTGGAGGATGTGCCCCTGGTGGCGCGCCGAGCCCGGCTCAGTCCCAACGAGGTTCGAAAAATCCTGGACTGTCCCCCCGACCGAAAACTCTACCTCATTGCCTTTGGGGCCCTGGACCTGTCCCCGGAAGCCCAGCGCAGGCTCGAAGAGAGGAAGGAAGCCTTGTTTCTGTACAGACATCCTCTTCGCTTCGATTTTGCCAACGGTCGGTCCGTGGATTCCTGCGAGCAACTTTCCTACGCGGATCTCGTGGGGGCGGTGGATGCCGTCGTCACCAAGCCAGGGTACGGCATCGTGTCCGATTGCCTGGCCCACGGGACCCCCATGATCTACACGGACCGCGGCTTCTTCATCGAGTACGAGGTCCTGGTCCGTGAGATCCGGCGCCACCTGACCTGGGCTTACCTGTCCTCCGACGACCTGGTGGCGGGCAACTGGTCCCCGGCCCTGGAAGCCATCCGGAAAAGTCCCAGGAAGGTTCCTTCCATCCGGGACGACGGGGCCGATGTCTGCGCCCGGCGTATCCTTTCCCTCCTGAACGAGGAGACGGCCGTTTTTCCCATCGAAGAGGTCCTGGATTTGCATGCGTTTGACCCCAAAGAGGTCCCGGATCTCCTGGACGATTACCTGAGGGCCGCTTTCCAGGCGGGAATGACCCGAGTGCGCATCATCCACGGCAAGGGCAGCGGAGTTTTGGCCCGTCGAGTCCAAAGCCTTCTCTCGAGGCATCCCCTGGTGACCTCTTCTCGGTCTGCGACCCCGGATTCGGGCGGCTGGGGAGCGACCGTGGCGTTCCTGAAAGAAACCTGAGGGCGGAGTCGCGACGGCCGCGCCCGGAAGAAGCGTCCCCCGGCGAAAGAGCCGCCCGCCTCCCCGGGAAGTCCCATGCCCGGTGCCTTGGCCGGGACGGCCTTGGTCCAATCCCGAACCCTTCCGGGCTTCGGTGCCCGGAAAAACTCTTTTCAGGGGCAATCGGGACTGCCCTTGAATTGTCCCCACCAATCGGTTACCTTCTCAGCCCTCAGCCCCCGGCCTGATCGAGAATTATTCGGCCCGTAAGTCCTACCCGATGCGGAGGGAACGGAATCCTGTGCGCCGGTATTTTAACGAGACTTGCATCCGGCTCCGTCCCTCCGGGGGGAAGGCGCCGGAGAGTCTCCCGAACGGGAGAATTTTTTGATGAATGCCTTCCTGATCTACGTAAGAGACGAGAATTTCTACCAACTGCTGCCGCCCAAACGGACCCAGTCCCCGCCCGGCAACGGCCGAGTCCGGGTGATGGCCATGCCCCCCCTGGGGATCCAGACCCTGGCTCCGGTCTTGCGCCTGCATGGACACGGGGTGAGGCTCTTCGACACCTGCCATCCCCAAATGAAGGCGGAACAGATCGCCCGGGCCGTGATCGAAGATCCGCCCGACGTCATCGGGATTTCGTTCCTTTCCACGACCACGTACCCTGCGGCCAAGAGAATGGCCGGTCGCCTTCGATCAGCGAACCCCCGGATTCCCATCATCGTGGGTGGAGCCTTCGCCAGCGGGAATTCGGACTATATCCTGCGGGACTGCCCTTCCATCGACTGCGTCGGGGTGGGAGAGGGAGAAGAGCTTCTGCCGGACTATATGAACCGTCTCGACGATCCGGGGGCGGTGCAGGGCCTGGTGTGGCGAGACGGCAGGCAAATCGTTCGCAACCCGCTGCGACCCCTCATACGGGACCTGGATCAGTTCCCTTATCCGGACCGGACCAGTCTTCCCATCGACTACATCGAATCGTTGCCCCTGGACGTTCCCGCCGTCCTGTCCCTGAAAAAATTCTGCACCATGCAGACTTCCCGGGGCTGCCCCTACTCGTGCATCTACTGCGATATCCCTTCTCTCACCCAAGGGAGATGGCGCAGTCGGTCCGCGGCACACGTGCTGGGAGAAATGCAGGAACTGAACGACATGGGCTATCGCTCCGTTTATCTCACCGACGACCATTTTCTCCTCAAGCGCAAGCGCATCCGGGACATCTGCCGGGGGATCGTGGAACGAAAGCTGGAATTCACCTGGGGTTGCGAAGGACGGGTGGATTCCCTGGCCGTGGATCAGTTGGCCGACATGAGCCGGGCCAACTGCACCTTCCTGGCGTTCGGGGTCGAGTCCGGGACCCAGAAGATCCTGGACCGGCTGAACAAGCGCCAGACCCTCGAACAGATTTCCAAGGCAGTGAGCACGGCCAAGCGGAACGGGATCCAAAGGGTGCACGGGTTCTTCGTCATAGGCTCTCCGGGAGAAACGAAAGGGGACATCCGGGCCAGTTTTCGTTTCGCGGCGGACCTCGAACTGGATACCTTCAATTTCAATCGCTTGTGCGCCTACCGGGGGACCCCTTTATGGCGGGAATACGTCGGGGAGGGAATCCTTGACGACGAGCAGGATTGGGATAAATGGTTCAAGTGTTCGGACATCGATCCCACGGTCCTGCCCGGCGAAACCCTCAACCGGCTGCGCAGCCGGGGCTATGCCCTGCTTTTTGCCCACCGCCTCTTCCGGCGCCCGATCCAAACCCTTCGTCTCCTGAAGGCCTTCGGCCGTCACATGAAGATTCGGGATATGCTGAGATTGCTCTTGAGCCCCTTTCGACGGAGAAACCTGAGTCGGAGCCCCGATCTTCCCGCCGCGAGGCAGGCGGCCAAACCCTGTTCTTCCTGAATCCGTCGAGGGTCGAAAGGGGTTCCCTGCAGGCGGGCAAT
>JARKQW010000495.1 GCA_029974695.1 Syntrophobacteraceae bacterium
TTGATGACGTTGGCCAGGTCGGCCCCTGAAAAACCGGGAGTTTTTTGGGCAATGACCTTGAGGTCCACCCCCGGGGAGAGCCTGACCTTGGCGGCATGGATTCGGAGAATGGCTTCCCGGCCGTTGACGTCGGGCCGGTCCACCAGGACCTGGCGATCAAAGCGCCCGGCCCGCAGAAGGGCCGGGTCAAGGGTTTCCGGGCGGTTGGTTGCGGCCAGGATGACCACTCCCACCCGGGGGTCGAACCCGTCCATCTCCACCAGCAACTGGTTGAGGGTTTGTTCTCGTTCGTCGTGGCCCCCCACCACGAATCCCCCCCGGGCTTTGCCGATGGCGTCCAGTTCATCGATGAAGATGATGCAGGGGGCCTTGTCCCGGGCCTGCTGAAAGAGCTCCCGAACCCGAGCCGCCCCGACTCCCACGAACATGTCCACGAACTCGGACCCGCTGATGCTAAAGAAGGGCACCCCGGCTTCCCCGGCCACCGCTCGGGCCAGGAGGGTCTTGCCCGTCCCCGGGGGTCCCACCAGGAGAACGCCTTTGGGCATGCGGCCGCCCAACTGCTGGTATCTGCCGGGTTCCTTGAGGTAGTCCACGATCTCCCGAAGCTCCTCCTTGGCCTCGTCGGCTCCGGCCACGTCTCCGAAGGTGGTTTCCACTTCCTTTTCGGCATATAGCTTGGCCTTGTTTCTCCCGAAGGACATCATCCCGGCCCCCGGATTCAGTCGTTTCATGAGAAGGTACCAGATCCCGAAGAAGACGAGAGCGGGCAGGGTCCAGGAGAGCAGGTCCCGGAGAAAGGTGGACTCGGGCTGTCCCCGAAAAATCACGTTGTGCTTGGATAGCTCGGTGGAGAGATCGGGGTCCACGCGAATGGTGATGAAAGCGACCTCTTTGGGCTGCTGGTTCTCGGTGACCCTCATTTTTCCGGAGATGCGCTCCTGGGTGATGACCACCTCGATGATGTCCCCGGCCTGAAGAGACTTGAGGAACTCACTGTAGGGCAGGGCACGGGGCCGATATTGAGCGGCGATGAAATCCTGGATGATGAGCACGCCCCAGACGGCGGCAATGACATACCACAGGGAGAATTTTGTATGCCTTTCCATGATTGCGTCTTCCCGTGCTCAGGAGGACCGGGAGGCGAGGACCGAAGTCCCGTGATCGTCCTTCCGGCGAATCCCGGACCGGGTCCGGGGCATCGCCGGAATCCGTGGGGGCAAGAGACCTGGGCTACCGGTGTTTCTCGGGGCGGTCCGGGTGGAGGCCGCCTCTGCTCAGTCCCCTAAGCTTTCTGGAGGTTCGCTGCTGCAAATTCCCAATTGAGGACCTGGTCGATGAGGGTTTTCACATAGTCCGCACGCCGGTTCTGGTAGTCCAGGTAGTAGGCGTGTTCCCAGACATCGATGGTCAACAGGGCCCTTTGCCCCTGGACAACAGGGTTGTCGGCGTTGGAGGTGCTCGAAACCTTGAGCTTCTTCCCATCGGCCGTCAGCCAGGCCCATCCGCTTCCGAACCGGCCTACGGCGACCTGGAGGAATTCCTGTTTGAAATTGTCGAGGCTGCCGAAAGAGGCTTCGATTTGCTTGAGGATTTCCCCTTCGGGCTTGCTCCCTCCGGGCTTGAGGCTGTTCCAGAAGAACTCATGGTTCCAGGCCTGGGCGGCATTGTTGAAAACGGCAGCCTTGTCCTTGGAGCCGTAGGTCTTTTTCATGATCTCCTTGAACGAGAGTCCCGCCAGGCCGGTATCCTTGACCAGTTCGACGGTCTTGTCCACATAGGCCCGATGGTGCTTGTCGTAATGGAAATCCACGGTTCGCTTGGAAATATAGGGTTCCAGGGCGTCCAATTTGTAGGGAAGGGGAGGCAGGGTCAGGGACGCCGTGGAATGGGAAGAGGAGCAGCCGGATAGGCCGACCAGTCCGGACCCGAGAACCACGAATCCTCCTGCCATCGTCCGGAGAAAACTCCTGCGATCAAAACTGGGCTGAGTTTTTGTTTCCGTCATAGCTGCCTCCTGTGAAATAAGCGTTCGGTTTCTGGAATTTCGTCGGGATCGTCCCCAAAACTCTGCTTTCCTCCAGGGTTTCTGCAAGCTGGATTTTGAATGCTCTTGGTCGCCCGGTTTCGGGCGAAGAAACGGTCGCGTCCCTTCCCCGGTGAACGCTTGCCGAGGGGTCGTAGTAGGGCCGATTTCGGGCCTGTCGGCCGCTTCAAAGTAAATCGTTGCCCGAAAAAACGCAAGAATAGTAAGAGAGCACTTCGTGCCGTTTGGAACGAGGACGTGGCCCGGCACCTCGCGATGCCCGAAAGGCATTTCAAGGAAAGGCCGGTGCTGTCCGTTTCGGGTGTCGGCGAGGCGGTGCCCCCGTGATAGGCGTCAAGGATCCTGTCCTGTCATGGTTCCCGGGCAAGGACGTCACTTCCCCAAAGGAACAAGAGAGAAAGGGTTCCCATGAGAAAGAACACGGAGAGAGACTCACCGCAACCGTGGCTCTGGATGACGATTCCCTCCTTTGTGAGGGCGAGGGCTCCCGTCCACCGACTCCCCTTGGCGGGGGCGGAGTGGAAAAGTCCCCCTCGATTTCATGCACCGGCCGAGAAAGAACACGTTTCTCCGCCGCAGGAGGGAAACCCCCTCCATGGCTGACCGGTTCACCGGACCTTCGTTCCAACGGTTTTCTCCGAAACGGGCGGGCCTTGCGCCCGCCCGAACCGGTGCCGAGAGCCTTGGAACCGCTCAAACCGGGTATAGGAAAACGGCCGTGTGGAGTGACGGAAACCGGAAACGAGATCCCCCGCACCCCGACCCTCCTCACCGAAGCCGGGGAGCCTCCTGCCCATGGGAAATGGGTTGGGGCCCCTCGCCCCCAACCGTCAGTCTTTCAGGAACAAGGCGTGGTACTCCCGGTCCGCCAGGTGGTTCCGCAGGGTTTGGCTCAGCATCTCGAAGATCCCGTTGATTTCTTCGTCGCTCAATCGGGGCACCAGCACCTTCAGGAGTTCATCGTCCGAAAACTTCTGCAGGTAGCAGGTCAAGGACTTTTCATCCACGTCCCGAGACATGCCGAAGGCGATCAGGCCGTCATAGGTTTCCACGAAGGTGTGTCGATGCTTCGACATGGGAACTAGTCCTCTTCAAGGTCCATGTAGTAATCCAGCCCGAAATGGGTGATCTGTTCTTCTCCCTTGAGATACCGCAGGGTGTTCTTGAGCTTCATGAGCTGAATGAAAAGGTCGTGCTCGGGATACAGGCCCTCTTTGTGCATGGGGCTCTTGAAGTAGAAAGAGAGCCATTCCTGGATGCCTCCCATCCCGATGCGCTGGGCGAGTTCCGTGAAGAGCACCAGGTCCAGGATAAGGGGAGCCGCCAGGATGCTGTCCCTGCACTGGAAATCCACCTTGATCTGCATCGGGTACCCCAGCCAGCCGAAGATGTCGATGCAGTCCCAGCCCTCCTTGTTGTCGCCCCGGGGAGGATAATAGTTGATGGTGACCTTATGGTAGTAGTTCTTGTACAGGTTGGGATAAAGGGAAGGCTGGAGAATGTGCTCGAGCACCGACAGTTTGCTTTCTTCCTTGGTCCTGAAGGAATCCTTGTCATCGAGCACCAGGCCGTCCCGATGGCCGAGAATATTCGTGGAGTACCAGCCCTCGAGGCCCAGCATTCGGGCTTTCATTCCCGGAGCGAGGATGGTCTTCATCAGGGTCTGGCCCGTTGTGAAGTCTTTTCCCGCGATGGGGATGTTTTTCTCCCGGGCCATGAGGACCATGGCGGGAATATCCACGGTGAGATTGGGGGCCCCGTTGATGAAGGGAATATCGCTCTCGAGAGCGGCCAAGGCATAGAGCATGCTCGGGCTGATTCGGGACTCGTTGCGGTCCAGGGCCTCGAGGAATGACTCGGGGGACCGGTGAAAGTCGGCGGGTTCGAGGAAGGCCTCGGTGCTGCCGCACCAGATCATCACGCAACGATCCGCCCCGTGAACCCTCTTGAACTCCCGAATGTCCTCTTTCAGGGCTTCCACGTGATCCCGAAGGTTGGACCCTTTCTTCACGAAGGTCCCGTCCAGGTTTCGCACGAATCGCCGGTCGAAGACCCCTCGCATGGGAGTGATCCCGGAGAGAAATCCCTTGATGGGTTCCAGGTGATCGCGATTCAGCACGCGGGCATACATGGCGGCTTCGTAGCCGTTGGCTTCATAAATGTCCCAGCCGCCGAAGACCAGATCGTCCAGGCCCGCCAGGGGGATAAAATCCTTAATCTGAGGAGTCCGGTGCTCGAATCGCTTGCCCAACCGGATGGTGCCCAATTGTGTGAGGGACCCGACGGGTGCCGCGAGTCCCTTTCGAACCAGTTCCACCCCGGCGACAAAGGTTGTGCTCACTGCGCCACCCAAGCCGGGAATCAGCACCCCCAATTTCCCACTCGCAGGAGGGATCTGGTCCTTCCGCTTCATTTTCCTGTCCTTCAACGCTTGTCCTCCATTCTAGAATGACAATTCCCGGAGCCGCTCTCCAGCTCCAGCAGATTCCTTTTCACCTCGATGCCACCGGAAAATCCGCCCAGCTTTCCCCCCGCCCCGACCACCCGATGGCATGGAACGAACAGGGCCACGGGGTTCCGTCCGCAGGCCTGTCCCACTGCCCGGGAAGCCCGGGGAGACCCCATCTGCGCGGCGACCTCGAGGTAGGTACGGGTTTGACCCCGGGGAATCCTTCCCAGGCACTGCCAGACCCTCCGTTGGAAGTCCGTCCCCGACGAGAGATCCAGGGGAAACTCCTCGAGGGGGTTGCCCTCCTGCAGGTAGCCGCAAACGCTTTCCCGGGCTCGACAAAGCAAAGACTCGACGGCGGAAGAACCCCGATCCTCCCCCCCAATGGAGGGCAGATGGAGAATCTTTTGAATTTCGCTCTTCCGGGGCCCAACCGCTCCGAAGAAATGCAGGCGGCAAATGCCCCGTTCGTTGGCGGCCAGGAGGATCCGGCCGCAGGGGGAAGGGAAGGTCGTATAGGAAATCGGTCCTTGCTCTTCCTCTCTAATCATCGATGAAATCCGTGATGTAAGGGTTGGTTTCCCGTTCTTCCCGGACGGAAGAGTAGGGCCGATCCCCGTAGTCATGTCCCGGCCAGACGACGGTCTGGGGGGGCAGGGCCAGGACCTTGTTCTTCAAAGATTGGATGAGCTGATCGAAAGACGCTCCGGGAAGGTCGGTGCGGCCGACGGCCCCCACGAAAAGGGTGTCTCCGGTAAACAGATGGCCGTCGATGAGAATGCAGCAGCCGCCCGGCGTGTGCCCGGGCGTGTGGAGAAACTTCATGGTGATGTCCCCGAAGGACAGCTCCGTTCCGTCCCCGACCCGCACATCGGCCGGGGGAGAGGGGACAAACCCCATCATTCCTGCAAAGGCCTGGGATTCGGGTCTCTGAAAAAACGTGTCGTCGGTGGCGTGCATGACGATGGGCGCCCCCGTCCGTTTCTTGAGCTCCTCGTTGCCGCAGGTGTGGTCCGCATGCCCGTGGGTATTGACGATGTACCGGAGCTTCACCCCCCGCTCTTCGAGGAGCTTCATCAGGCGATCCGTGTCTCCTGCGGGATCGATGAGAATCCCGTCCCCGGAGGCCTCATCGTATACGAGATAGCAGAAAACTTCCATGACACCCACGATGGTTTGTATAATCTTCATGGAATTCTCCCAGAGTGGATTTTCTTTCCGACTTCAGGCGCGCAGGTTTTCAACATGGACCAACTCCGGGAAAAAGTCAAAGGGAAGGGACGCCGGGGGATGGAGGTGGATGGGCCCATGTCGGACTCGAGGGAGCTGTTCGTGGTTGAATATCGGGGAGGCCGTTGCCCCTCGAGTTTTCCCGGCGTCGAGGGCCTGTTGGGCGTGTGGCCCGAGCCTCCCTACTTTTACTGCTTTTTTGGTCGGGAGGTGTCACGGGAAGAGATCGCTGGCTTTGGCCGGGAATACGGCTGGACTTTCCGGGACACGTATCGCCTGGCCTACGATCAGTGGCAGGATGTGGCGCCCGCAACCCTGCGGGTGGGGCCCTTTCTGCTGCATACTCCGGGAACGCCGCCTCCTCACCCGGAGAGGGCCGAAGGGATGGTCCTGCACCTGAACCCCGGCATTGTTTTCGGCTCCGGGGTCCATCCCTCGACCCGGGGCTGTCTGCTGGTCATAGGGGAGCTCTTCGCATCCTTTCCCATCGAGACGGTCACGGATTTGGGGACCGGGACGGGCATTTTGGCCCTGGCCTGCGCCCGGCTGGGGTGCCGCCGGGTCACGGCGATGGACTGCAACCCCCTGGCGGCCCGAGAGGCCCTGGCCAATGTGCGTCTCAACCGGCTCACCTCCGTCATCCACGTGGTCACCGCCGACGATCCGGCAACTCTCAACCGGGGAGGCGACCTCTTGCTCATGAATATCGAGTGGGCGGCTCTGCGCAAGGTCCTCGAGGGTACTGCCTGGCTCCGTTACGGGAAGGTGGTTCTCAGCGGTTTTCTGGAGACCCAGTGGGGGCAGGTCCGCGACATGCTTCCCGCCCACTATTCCATCTTCTGCCGGAGGAGCGTGGACGGTTGGGGGACCGTGGCGGTGGCAAACCCTGCGTCGGGGAATACAAATCCCGGTGGTTCGGGGGCGAGGGAACCCCCGTGGGAGTCTTCCCGGCAGCGCTTTGGACGGGGGGCCGGGGGGAGACCGGAGAAAACCGGGGATCCGAGCAATAAAAACCCGGGGCAGGTCGAACCGGCCCCGGGTTTCGTTCCCACCGCAAACGGCTTCGTCAAAAGCCCACGTCGGGACAGGCTTTCAGGGCCGCTTGGATCTGTTCTTCGGAGAATACCTCGTCCTTGAGCTCTCCCCGCAGGTAATTGTCGTAAGCGGCGAGGTCCAGGAGCCCGTGGCCGGAATACAGGAAGACGATGACGGTTCCGGGAGCCGCTTGCCGGGCTTCGTCAATGGCCGCTCGAATGGCGTGGGACGTCTCGGGGGCCGGGAGAAAGCCCTCGGTCTGGAGAAAGAGCTGGGCCGCCTCGAAGACCTGGGTCTGGTAGTAGGCCTTGGCGTCCACGAGCCCCAGGCGAACCAGGTGACAGAGGATGGGGGCGTCCCCGTGATAACGAAGGCCTCCTGCGTGAATGGGAGGCGGGAAGTAATTGTGTCCCAGGGTGTGCATCTTGAGGAGGGGAGTCTGCTGGGCTACGTCCCCGAAGTCGTATCGGTATTGGCCTCGAGTGAGGGTGGGACAAGCCTGGGGCTCGATTCCCAGGAACCGTACCTTGTCTCCCGCCAGCTTCTCGGGCACGAAGGGCAGGATGAACCCCGAAAAGTTGCTGCCGCCTCCCACACACCCGATGAGAACATCGGGCTTTTCCCCCGCCAGCTGAAGCTGCTTTTTGGTCTCGAGCCCCATAACGGTCTGGTGGAGAAGCACATGGTTCAAGACGCTGCCCAGGGAGTATTTGGTATCGTCGTGGGTGGCAGCGTCCTCGATGGCCTCGGAGATGGCCGCCCCGAGGCTGCCGCCCGTGTCCGGCATGGTCTCGAGGAGGCGCCGTCCAAAATTGGTCCTGTCCGAGGGAGACGGGTACACCTCGGCTCCGTAGGCGCGGATCATGATCCCCCGGTAGGGTTTCTGATCATAGCTGCAGCGAACCATGTACACCGTGCACTGGATCCCGAACATCTTGCAGGCAAAGGCCAGGGCCGTTCCCCATTGGCCCGCCCCGGTTTCCGTGGCAATGCGGCGGACCCCCTCCATCTTGTTGAAATAGGCCTGGGGAATGGACGTATTGGGCTTATGGGACCCGGCGGGAGAGACGGCCTCGTTCTTGTAATAGATCTTCGCCTTGGTCCCGATGGCCGCTTCCAGGCGGTACGCCCGCACCAGGGGAGTGGGGCGGTAGAGGCGGTAGACGTCCATGACCGGTTTGGGGATCTGGATCCAGCGTTCCTGGGAAACCTCCTGCTCGATGAGGGCCATGGGGAAAATGGGGGCGAGCTGTTCGGGCCCGATGGGCTGGAGCGTTCCCGGATGGATGGGGGGCGGCAACGGCTGCGGCAGGTCCGGCAACACGTTGTACCACTGCTGGGGAAGCTCGCTTTCGGGCAAAAGAATCTGTTTGGGCATACACAGACCTCCTTTGTGCTTTTCGATGGGCTACCTGGATTTGCATCCGAATCTCGACCGGTCCGTCCGGTGCAGCGCCGGTTGCCGCTCCCGGCAGGGCCGCCAGTGGTTTCATCGGATGGGGAAAAAGTGCCGGGGATTATCCGCTCAGCGAACCAAGTTGGGCAGCTTCCGTCCTGGCGGTGTGGTCGAGGAAATGCGGTCGAACCGATCGGGGGCAATGCCGCTTTGCGGGAAATCTCGTCCAAAGGCAGGCTACGAATACCATGATTTGCTCCCTTCCACAACCTCTCTTGTGACACAAATCACTCAATCTTTCCCCCCGCCGTTCCATTTTCTCGCAAGTCTTTTGGGATTCGTGACGGTACAATTGGAAAGCACGGAGATGAGAGTTTCCCGACGGCTGAGATGGGGGGCGCCGGGCGGCAGGGCCGATTCATCCGCAAAGCCGGCGCAACGGAATGGATGAGGAGAAGGACTTCTATGGAAAAGATCGTGGCGATTTACGGCAGTCCCCGGCGAAACGGCAATTCATCCAGCCTGTTGCGCCGGGCGGTTCAGGGGGCTCGGGAGGCGGGGGCCGATGTGCGGGAATTCGTGCTCCGGGATCTGCGCATGTCTCCCTGCCTGGAAATCTACCGCTGCAAAGAGACGGGGCGATGCGCCATCCGGGACGACTTCCAGGCCGTGGTCGACGAACTCACCACATGTCGGGGGCTGATCCTCGCCTCCCCCATTTTCTTCTATACGGTAAGCGCTCATACGAAAATCCTCATGGATCGATGCCAGTCCCTGTGGGTGAAGAAGTACTGGATCGATCAGGTCCCGTTCGGCCGCGGGGAACCCAAACGCAGGGGCCTTTTCATCTCCGTGGGCGCCACCAAGGGGCAGAAGCTCTTCGATGGCACCCTGCTCACCGTTCGCTATTTCTTTGACGTGCTCGACATGGAGCTCTGGCGAGCCCTCCTTTACCGGGGACTCGATTTCGAAGGCGATGTCCAAAAACATCCCGAATTCCTCGATGATGCCTATCAGGCGGGAAAAGAGCTGGTCCTCTCCCTCCGAGACCGGCCCCGGGAGCAGGAAATCCCGTGAAGCGTCTTTTTTCCCCGGGGATGGAAAAGGGGCAGGCGGACGTCCGGCGCGCCCTCGAGCTGGTCCTTCCCTACTTCCGGCGCCATGCCCTGCAAGTTTGCGGGGGATTCCTGACCCTGGTGGCGGTGGATTTCCTCCAGTTGCTGATTCCCCGAGTGATCAAAGCGGTGGTGGACGGCCTCCGGGCGGGAACCGCCACCCCGTCCCGTCTGGCTCTCTACGCCGGGCTGATCCTGCTCATTGCCGTGTTCATCGCCGCTCTGCGCTATTTCTGGAGGAGACTCATCCTGGGCTTCTCCCGGCTGGTGGAACTGAACCTCAGGAACCGCATGGTCTCCCACATCCTCACCCTGGATCGGGCGTTTTTCCAGCGCAAGACCGCCGGGGAAATCATGGCCCTTGCCACCAACGACCTCTCGTCGGTTCAGTTGGCCACCGGGATGGGATTGGTTGCCGCCGTGGATGCCGGGTTCATGGGCCTGGCGGCCATTGCCTTCATGGCCTACATCCATCCGGGACTCACGGCCCTGGCGGTGGCTCCCATGCCTATCCTGGCCGTTCTCACCCGCCTTCTGTCCCGGCGTCTTCACCGCCGATTCAAGAAGGTCCAGGAGCAGTTCTCCCACCTCACGGAGTTCGCCCGGTCCACCTTTTCCTCGATCCGTCTCATCAAGGCCTACAACCAGGAGGTCTCCCAGGGGAAACGGTTCGAGGCCCTGGGGGAAGCCTACGTGGGGGACAACGTCAAGCTGGCGGTGATCTACGGCACCCTTTTTCCCATCTCCGGGTTCATCGGCAACCTGGGACTGCTCCTGGTCCTCCTCTACGGAGGGAAGATGACCATCGGGGGAGAGCTCACCGCAGGGGATTTCGTGGCCTTTGTGAACTATCTCTTCCTCATGACCTGGCCCATGATGGCCCTGGGGTGGGTCTCGGATCTCTTCCAGCGAGGAATCACCTCCCTGGATCGCATTCGGAACCTCCTGGACGAACAGCCCCGACTGCAGGACCCGGTTCCGGATGCTCCATTGCCCCGCATCCAGGGGCGCATCACCCTCAAAGGCCTCAGCTTCACCTATCCGGGGCAAAGAGAACCGGCCCTCGAGGACATTCACCTGGACCTTCCGCCCGGGTCTTTCTGGGGGATCGTCGGGAGAACGGGGGCGGGCAAGACCACCCTGTGTCACCTCCTCGACCGCCTCTACCCGGTCCAGGACGGGACCTACTTCCTGGACGGCCGGGACGTGAACCGGCTGCCTCTCTCGGCGGTGCGAAAGGCCGTCGCTTATGTCCCCCAGGACGTGGTGCTCTTTTCGGACACCATTGCCCGGAACCTCTGCCTGGGAAAGCCCGAAGCCGGGCGGGAGGAAATGATCCGGGCGGCCCGGGCCGCGGCAATCCACGACGAGATCCTGGCCATGAAGGACGGGTACGAAACCCTCATCGGAGAAAAGGGAATCAAGCTTTCCGGGGGGCAGCGTCAGCGG
>JARKQW010000011.1 GCA_029974695.1 Syntrophobacteraceae bacterium
AACGCCCTGAAACCGGTGGTCCTCCCCGGTGAAGTCCTCCGCTTGCAGATCCTCAAGGAGGGAAAAGAGCAGGGGCAGGGAATCGCCTATCTCGAGGACGGCACGATGGTGGTGGTGGAGAATGCCAGTCGGCATTTGGGAAGAGAGGTCGAAGTCTCGGTCACGAGCATCCTGCAGACCACCGCAGGGCGATTGATCTTCACGACGCTCAAGGACTCGGACCACACGCGACACCAGCATTGATCCGGTTCCCCGAGGCGACCGAAGTACGGCGAAGATGGGCGGGTCATCCCGCCCGTCTTCGTTTAAGCCCGGATGCCGTGCCCGCAATGCGGCTCCCCGGAAAAGGACGTTCGATCCTAGGAGGGACCCGGCTCTTCTTTGGGGCGGGTCCCGGGGGAGGCGGGTGCGGGGTCCCGGGAGGAGGGCCGGGACACCGGCCCGGGCAGGGACGGCGATTCATGAGGAGCCTTTCCTTTTTCAGGACAGTCCAGAATCATGATGAAATCAGGAGGAACCGGAAACGTGGAAGGTCCGGGCCCGAGATCCGACGCTCCGGTGCGAGTGGTTTTTCCTGCCGAAGAAGCTCAGAGGCTGGACTCATTTTTGAGCCGGGTACATCCGGATTTTTCCCGCAACCAATTCCGCAAGCTGATTCTCGAAGGCCGGGTCCTGGTGAACGGGCAGCCTGCCAAGCCCAGCCGGGAGCTTCGTGCGGGGGAGGAGGTCTCCGTGCGGTTTCCCGTTCGGGAAGAGCTCGATGAACTGGTTCCCGAACCCATGCACCTGGATATCTTGTTCGAGGACGAGGACCTGGTGGTTTTGAACAAGGCGCCGGGTGTCGTGGTCCATCCCGGTGCGGGCCACTCGGAAGGCACCCTGGTTCACGGACTCCTGGCCCATTGTCCGCGCCTGGCCCTCCAGGGAGCGCCCCGGCGCCCGGGCATCGTTCATCGCCTGGACCGGGACACCTCGGGAGCCATGGTGATTGCCAAGTCGGAGAGGGCCTACCTGGACCTCGTTGGCCAGTTCAAGGAACACTCCGTCCGAAAGGAATACCGGGTCCTGGTGTACGGGAAAATGCAGGAGGCCGACGGGCGCATCGAAACCCTGCTGGGGCGGCATCCGATGGAACGAAAGAAAATGGCGGTCGTGTCCAAGGGCGGGAAGCCCGCCGTCTCCCGGTGGCGCGTCGAAACCCGGTGGGAAGAGGTTTCCCTGCTGACCGTGGCGATCCACACGGGACGTACCCATCAGATACGGGTGCACCTCAGCCACATTCAACATCCGGTGGTGGGGGATTCCACCTACGGAGGGGGCAAGAGAAGGGCCCGTCTGGTCAGGGATGAGGGTCTGAGGGAACTGCTCGCCCAGGTGGATCGGCAGATGCTCCACGCCCTGCGCCTGGGATTTCGGCATCCGGCATCCCGGACCCCCCTCGAGTTCGTCGCGCCGCTGCCCGGGGACTTCTCCCGGCTTCTCGAGTCCATCGGGGACCCCCGGGACCTCGGGCCCAAAGGCGGTGATCCCCCGCAATGATCCCCTCATACCCGGTTGCGCCCAAAGTCGCCCCGACATGCTGAGTGAAGATTTCGAGCAAAGGGCTGAGTCCTGCGGATGGGCAGTTTCGGCTTGAATGCAGCTTCGTATCAGAGCCCCTCTCACACCATGCGCCAAACTCCCGATTCCTGCGCAGCCCCACCTAGTTTTCGATGCGTTTCTTCAGCTGCTTCAACTTGCCGAGAAACTCGCGGGTCACATCGCTCTCGCGATGGTCCACCACGTGGGGCGTGATGGCGATGATGAGCTCCGTGCGGTTCATTTTCTTGTCCGTCGTGGAAAAGAGGGGCCAGATGATGGGCATGTCCTGAAGCACCGGGATCCCCGTTTTCCCGTCGGACCGGCGATCCTCGATAATGCCGCCTATGACCACGGTGGAGCCGTCCTGGGCAAGCAAGGTGGTCTTGACGTTTCTCTCGGTAAAACGGGGAGAATTGATCCCCTGGGTGGTCTGTTCGGCCACGTTCCGAATGGTCTGTTCCACTTCCAGCCGCACGAGTCCCCCCGCATTGATGTGGGGGGTCACGTTCAGGATGATCCCCGTTTCTTCATACTGAATGGTGGTGAAAATGTTGTTGGTGGAAACCCCGCCCTCGAGGAGGGTCTGGCCGGTCTGAATGGGTTCCCGTCCGCCCACGGTGATGGATGCCTGCTGATTGTCCGTGGCCAGAAGGGTCGGCGTGGACAGGACGTTGACGGTGGTCTTGGAACCCAGGAGGTCAAGGAGAACGGCCACATCCCGAACCCCGTTGTGAGGCAGGGTGCCCCAGAAGGTGGACAGACCTCCCGTTGCGCTGGGGGCCAGATTCAGGAAGGTCCTCCGGTTGCGGTTGGTATTGTCCGGGTTCACGTTGGATCCGCCGGTCCCGTCGGTCCCCGTTCCCGAGGTGCCGGCCCCGGGATTGACCTTGGCGATGGTGAACTTCCCCTCCTCCCCCCCGATCTTGATGCCGATGTCCTGGAAGAACCATTGGAGCCCGTACTGGAGCTCCTTGTTGAGGGTGACCTCGGCAATCATCACCTCGATGAGGACGGCCCGGGGGAGAATGTCGAGGGTCTCGATGGTCTTCCTGATCTTGGCATAGTCGTTGGCGTTGGCTCGAATGACGATGGCGTTGTTGACTTCGTCGGGAATGATGACCGCCTCGCCGCTAAGGATATTGGGGAGGGTTTGCCCCGGGGCTCCCAGCCCTCCGGGGACCCGGGCCCTTCTTGCCGCCGCCCCGGCACCGGTTCCGAAAGAGGAGGTGCCGCTCGTTCCCGTCGAGGTACCGGAGCCGTCTCCGGACTGGGCGGCGGAGGAGAACCCGGAGGTTCGGCCGGTGGAAGAAAAGCCTCCCGAGCTCCCAAAGCCTCCCGTCCCGGTGGAAGTGCCTCCAAAGGTCCGCCCCGAGAATCCGCCCGTTCCTCCCAGCCCCTGCCCCGTGCCTCCGAACTGCCGAGAGGAGCGGACCACCTGCTGCTGCAGCCGGCGGCCGCCGGTGGTGCCGCCCAGGCCGAAGACCTGGTTCAGAATGTCGGCGATGTCTCCGGCCAGCCCGTTTTGGACGAAGTACACATAGACCTGTTCCCCGGCTTCCTTGCCCTGGACGTCCAGGGCCGTCAGCCAGGACTTGGCGATTCTCAAAACTTCGGGATTCTGGGCCAGGACCAGGACCCCGCCGAAATTGGGCAAAGGAATGAAGGCAACGTTGCTCTTCACGGTGCTTTCCTTGAAGAGACTCATTTTACTGACCAGGGCCTCCATGCCCTGGGCCGCATCCATGGGAGACATCCCCTGGACGGGGACGATTTCCATGCTGACCTCCCGGAGGATGTTGATATCCAGGGCCTTGAGCACGTCCAGGATGCTTCGGGCGTTTTCGGCGTCCTCCACGAAGATGAGGCTGTTGGTCAGGTTGTCGGAAGCGACGGGCCTGCCCGGAGTGAGGAAGGTCTTGATGACGTTGAGGGCCTGCTTGGCTTCCATGAACTGCAAACGGTAGAGGACAATGACCGGTCTTGCCCCCGCCTTTTCATCCTGGAGCAACGCCTTGGTGGCCAGCGGCAGACTGCTGCTGGACCCCTTTTGGAGGGGCTGGATGTAAAAGATGCCCTTGCGGCTTGCAATGGAGATGTTGTTGGCCTCGTAGGCCTTGAGGATCATCTGGTAGAGCTCTTCCTTGGTGAATTCCCCCTCGAGATAGAAGCTGAGGCGTCCCTGGAGGCCCGGATCCAGAACATAATTGAGCTTGAGATAATCGCCGAAAATCTGGTTGGTAACCTCGGCCACGTCCGCCTTTTCGAAGTTCAGAACGACCTTCTGTTTCTCCTTGTCCGACAGGGGAAGCTTTTCAGGTTTCTGATCCGAGGGAGGACTCATGAGCCCGTAGGAAGGCTTGGCGGTCACCGACGGCAGGACGGGCTTCTTCTTTGCCGCGTCGGCCGACGTCGCGTCGGCGGACTTGGACAAATCCGTGGAAATCTCCCGCGGCATCCGGGCGGCGGAGGCGGGAGGCCGAGGGGCTCGAATTCCCGTATCCGCCTGTCCGCGTCCCAGTGGGGAAGGCTGGGCGCAGGCGGCCAGCATGGCGGCGAGGAGGAGCGAAAGGAAGGCCCGGTACCATTTCATGCGTAAGCCTCATTCATGACAAATCGTTTGTCGAGTCGCCACAGGACTCGAAGAAGATTCCGTTCCGAACCCGAGGAGGAGGTCCCAGTAGGGACGAAAGCGCGCCGTCACTTTGCGGGTGGAGAAGTATAGACCAAACGGCACGGGATTTTAAGACTTTTCTCCCTTCTCCATCAGGGCCGCCAGGATCACGTTCACCACCAGGTCGGGACCTCCCTTCTTCTGAATCTTCTGGATGTTGATTTCCTTGACCAGGATGGCCGTCTGAAATTTGCCCACGCGATCCAGGAAGAAATGGAGCCCCTCCACGGTGGTCATCAAGTTGAACCGCAGGTGCACCTCCTGATACAAGCCGTATTCCTTACTGGCAATGACCTGGTAGGTCTTGATTTCCAGCTTGGCCTTCCCCCCTCCCTTGGGAGAGAAGGTCTCCCCCAGCGATGCCGCCAGCTGGTAAGGATCGTTGCCTCGAAACAGCCGCTTCTGCATCTCCCGCAACTCGGCTTCCTTCTTGACCAGGTTTTCCCGGATGGAATGGGCCTGTTTGAGCTTGTCCTCGTACTTTTGCATGAGGTCTTGTTGCTGTTTCAGACGGTTTTCCAGGATTTCCTTCTCGGAAAGGACGGGTGCCAGCCAGAACACATGGACCACGACCAGGGCAAGGATCGTGGCCGCGATTCCCAGGCTTGCCAGGCGGTATTTCTGAATTTCGCTCCAGGAAATTTTCGGATATTTCATCGAGACCCCCCCTCGGGTCAACGGCCCTGCTCTTCTTCGGGATCTTCCTCTTCCGATTCCGATGTGTCCGCCGTCGTTACTTCAGCTTCCTCGGCTTCCTCCGCGTCCTCCGTTTCCTCCTCGTCCTGTTCCTTCTCCGGGACTCTCAGGGGCGGGATTTGTGCCGTTGCGGGCTCGGGGCTTTCCGCCACGGATTCTCCCCCGGCGTCGGCCGCCGGGGTGTCGAGGGTTTGGATGCCCAACGAATCCGTCGTTTTCTTGAGCTTCTCCACATCGATCTGTACCTGGACGTTGAACCGTTCCAAGTCGGAGCTGGGATTTCGGGTCACGGGGGATGAAAACCGAACATCCCCGAACCCCTCCACCTTGGAGAGCTCCGAAAGGTACTTGATGGCGGACTTGCTTTCTCCCCGCAACACCATCTGGCCCTTTCGAATGGAAAAGTAGTTGAGCCAGGTATCCTCGGGGGTGATCTGGGTGAGGAGGGACAGCATTTCCAGGAGGGGATAGCCTTCCTGGTTGAATTCGTTGAGGGTTTTCCGGTCTTCTTCGAACTTGCCCACGCGGGTCTGGAGCTGCTCCACGGGTTTCCATTGGGTTTCGAGCTGGGCAATTTGCCTCTTGATACGCTTGGAACTCTGCTGCATCTGTCCCAACGAATGGACCTGGTAGGCGGCAAAGGCGGCAAACATGGCCGCCAGGGCCAGCATGGGCCAGACCACTTTGGGCACTTTCCAGGGTTTGAGCAGCAGGGGGGCGTTGAAGGTTTGGACCTTGTCCTGTTGGAGGAGGTAGTTCACCCAATGGAGGAGCAGCGGTTCCGGGGACTTGTGGATCTGCATGGGCAGATTCTCGTCTTTCCAAGCAAGGACGTAGTCCTCGGCGCGCTCGCCGTCGGAACACAACAGGTGGATGGACCGCTCCGGCGGACACTGGCCGTTTCCAATGCATGCCAGGGCTTCCCGAAAGAGGCGCAGGGTGTCCAGGTTTCGGCTGACGAGGAAGGAGTCCAGGAATTCACCCTTGAGATAGCGGTGGATTTCCAGTCGATGGGGCTCGAGGAACCTTCCCACGATCTCCAGGGACGATTCCTCCTCGTCTCGGGGCACAATGGAGGGGAGGAGAGCTTTGTAGACCAAGGCCGAGGGGATGACGACGAAGACGTCGAAAAGGGCGGCGCCCAGGGCCTGGTAGAGCTTGTCGTAGAGATCGCGCTGCATGGAGAAGATGGGAACGGAGATCTGGTGGTCCACCCCTACGGGGGGGCCGCAGAAATGAAGGGACTGTTCCTCCTCGACAAAGACGTTTTCCTGCCAGTCGAAGGCGATGGCTTCCTGCAGCTGGTCCCGGAGGGTGGAGGGGTAATGCTCTCGATGGAGATTGTAAAAAGTCCGGGGAATGAAGAGGACCAGCGCCGTTTCCTTTTTGTCCCGGGGCCTCAGAGCGAGCCTCTGGAGGAAGTCATAGAGCCCCTCTCCCCGGGGTACCGGGAATTGTTCCGTGGATTCGATGCGCCACGAGCGCCAGTGTCGACGGGCACGCAAGACTTCGATGCGCTCCGGTTCCACATAGACCGCCACCAATTGCCTGGGGCGCCGCTTGACAAGACCTCTCAGCATTCTCGTTGATTCCCGGTGGATCGACCCTCACAAAATCTTCCGATAGAGCACTTCGTACCCGCCCGGGAGCTGGGGCTGGAAACGCACAATGAGCCAAAGCACCACCACGGGAGGACCCGTATAAGCCTTGCCGCAGGAAAGTAAGCGGTAGATTTCTCCCGGTCGCCAAGTCTCGATCTTCTCTTGGATCTCTTCCTCGAGCTCACCGGACGGCAAGGTCGTATTGGTACCATAAACCGTAAACATTCGAAATAGGGAATTATTTCCTGGCAAGCCGGGAACGGGGGGCGGGGAGGCCTCGTTCCGGTCTTCGTTTTCCCTCGGACCGTATCCGAAGAAGAGGTCCTGGGTAATCCCGGGAATGAGCAACATTTGATCCAGGCTCAGCAGAGGACCGTTGAAGGGCGGATACGGAAGCCCCAGGCGCTGGTAGTAGTCCTTTTCTCCGCCGTGGAGGCGCGGCAGGTCGTCGTTGTCCAGAAAATCTGCGGTCACGTCCGCCAGTTGTTCGATCCTGTCTTCGGCCAGGCCGGTCCGCTCGAAGACCATTTTGAGCTGTTCCCGGTTCGCCCGGTTGACGTTCACCTTCCGACCTTCAGGCTCAATGAAAACCAGGGCCTCCCCCGTTTGATACTCGACGATGTGCCCCGTTCCGTCCGGTTGCCAGTTCTCTTCGGCCGAATCCCGTCGGAGGGTGTTTTTCCCTCGGACACTCTTTCCAAAAGCGTCTTCAAGGCCCGTGGGAAGAGGTTGTCCCATGCGTGCCAGGGCTTCGTAGGCCCCTCCAATGGCCAGGTGAAGGGCCTGGGACCTGCGGATTTCGTGGACTTGCTCCTCTCCCCTGAGGCGGGTTTCGGTCCCGATCTGGAGAGCGAACCACAGGAGCAGAGAACAGATCCAGAGAACGGCGACGATGACGACCCCTCGTTGGTTCCGCATCAGAAAAGCTTCCTCCGACCGGTGCCCTGAAGTCTCCCGGGGCCCGTCGGTTGCAAGGAGCTTTGAGGCTTTCGGTGAAAGAGAGAGTTGGGCACCACGAACCGGAGGGTGGCGACATCGTTGGAACCGTCGTTCCAGGACACCACCACTCCCGCAGGGACCGACTCTTCCCCCTCCCAAGGACCGGCTTGCTCGCTCACACTGTCTTTTGCAATATAGGCTAGGGAAAACTGAGCGACCGGCACCGCGTGAAACGGCGGCCACCCCCGGTGTTTCTGCGGTCTTAGTTCCAGGAATCTCTTGATCCCGTCGGGGTCGTAGGGATGCAGAGGCACCTCCGCATAGTAAACGGCCTGCTCTCCGGGGACGAATACGTATCGAACGACGGCGGGGACCCCCTTGCAGATGGCCTTGGTGGAATAGTCCGTGGCAAAGGCCAGGGAGGTCTCGTCGCCCCTGAAAATCGGTTCCGTTTCCGAACCGAGAGCGATGGGCTCGGGGTCGAACTGGGCCAGCTGCCATTTGAGCAGGTTCAGGAGACTGAGGATATCTTTGGGCTTCTGGTTCTGCTGCCGCTCCCAGACACGAAGGGAAAACGCGAGGGACACCGACAGGATTCCAATCACCAGGGTCGAGATCAAGGTGGCAAGAACCAGCTCCACCAAGGTGAATCCTCGGTTGTTTGCCGGGAAATTCGAGGGTTTTTGCCT
>JARKQW010000331.1 GCA_029974695.1 Syntrophobacteraceae bacterium
GCCATGTCCTTGGGCATGAGTGCGTCAAAGGATATCGCATTGCCGTTGCTCATTTCCCGTCCTCCTAGATGAAATGAATCGGGGGGCGAACGATCGCTCCTCCCACTCCCTTCTTCCCCTGCCGTTCAACGAGCTTCCGGACGGACCCGGGCCCCGTCTTTCTCCGGAAGGGAACATTTCCTCTCTTCCCTAGCCCGAAACGGCAGGGAAAGGTTACCCGGAGACCTCGATGAGTTCTCCGGGCTACGTCTTAGTTTGCCCTCTGCACCTTCACGGCGCAAACCTTGTACTCGGGGATCTTCGCCACCGGGTCCAGGGCCGCGATGGTCAACTGGTTGGCCGCGGCCTCGGCAAAGTGGAAGGGCACGAAGATGGTCCCCACTTCCGTCTTATCCCCCACTCGGGCCTTGGCAACGATATGGCCGCGGCGGGATTCGATCTTCACAGAGTCTCCATCGTTGATGTCCAGGGCGGAAGCATCCCGCTCGTTGATCTCCACAAGACACTCGGGATAGAGCTCGCTCAGAGCGCTCGATCGACGGCTCATGCTGCCGGTATGGTACTGATAGAGCACCCGGCCCGTGGTGAGAACGAAGGGGTACTGGTCATCCGTCGGCTCCGCGGGCGGAATCCAATCGATGGCATGGAAAAGTCCCTTTCCCCGAGAGAAGGTCTGGGTATGAAGGATCTTCGTTCCCGGGTGTTCCTCGGTGGGGCAAGGCCACTGGAGTCCGCCTTGGTCCAGGCGCTCGTAGCTCATCCCGGCGTACTGAGGCGTCACCTGGCGGATTTCCTGGAAGATTTCCTGCGCGTCCGCGTAGTTCATGGGGTATCCCAGGCGGGTGGCGATCCCGCAGATGATCCTCCAGTCGTCCATGGCCGCCCCCGGAGCGTCCACCGCCTTGCGCACCCGCTGCACGCGCCGGTCGGTGTTGGTGAAGGTCCCCTCCTTTTCCGCAAAGCAGAAGGAGGGCAGCACCACGTCCGCCAACTTTGCCGTTTCCGTAAGGAAGATGTCCTGGACCACTAGGAACTCGAGACTGTTGAGCCCTTGCTCCACGTGGTGGAGATCCGGGTCGCTCACCATGGGGTTTTCTCCCACGATGTAGAGTCCCTTGATGGAGCCGTCGATGGCGCCGTTGACGATCTCCACGATGGTCTTCCCCACCTTCTCCGGCAGTTTCTCCACGCCCCACGCCTTCTCGAACTTCGCCCTCACCTCGGGAGATCCTACGGGCTGGTATCCCGGAAAGACATTGGGAAGGCCGCCCATATCGCAGGCCCCCTGCACGTTGTTTTGCCCGCGCAGCGGGTTGACGCCCGTTCCTTCCTTGCCGATGTTTCCGCAGAGCATCGCGAGGTTGGCAACGGATTTCACGGCGTCCGTCCCGTTGATGTGTTGGGTGATGCCCATGGCGTAGGCGATGGAAGCCGCCGAGGCCTTGGCGTAAAGTCGAGCGGCGGCCACGAGGTCCTCGGCGGGAATGCCGGAAATCTCCTGGACCTTCTCCGGGGTATAAGCCTCAACCACCTTCTTCAACGCCTCGAACCCTTCGGTCCGTTCCTCCACAAACTGCTTGTCGTAGAGATCCTCACGGATGATGACGTGCATCATCCCGTTGAGCCAGGCCACATCGGAGCCCGGCTTCTGCCGAAGCCAGATCTCGGCATGGTCCACCAGGTCGATCTTCCTGGGGTCCACGACGATGAGCTTGGTCTTCTTATTTCGCACGGCCCGCTTGAAATAGCTGGAGATCACCGGATGCATTTCCGTGGTGTTGGTGCCGGTGATCAGCAGTACCTCGGCCTTCTCGAACTCCTCGATGGAATTGGTCATGGCACCGCTTCCAAACGCCGCGGCCAGCCCGGCCACGGTAGAGGAGTGTCAGAGGCGTGCGCAGTGGTCGATGTTGTTGGTGCCCACCACTGCCCGGGCCAGCTTGTTCATGAGATAGTTCTCTTCGTTGGTGCACCTTGCCGAGGTGAAAAAGCCCAGACTGTCGGGGCCGTTTTCCTGCTTGATCTTGGAAAAGCTGTTGGCCACCAGGTCCAGGGCCTCTTCCCAGGAAGCTTCCCTGAAGCCGCCTCTCTCGCGGATCAGAGGAGTCGTCAGGCGGTCCGGATGGTTGACGAAGTCGTAGCCGAACCGGCCCTTCACGCACAGGCTTCCCTTGTTGGGACCGGGGATTTCGTCCGTGGACGTCACCTTGATGATGGTGTTGTCCTTGACGTTGAGCTCCATTTGGCAGCCCACCCCGCAATAGGTACAGGTGGTGGGGACCTTTTTCAGCTCCCAGGATCGCCCCTTGAAGCGAGCCTGTTTGTAGGTGAGGGCTCCCGTGGGGCACACCGAGACGCATTCTCCGCAGAACAGGCAGTTGGAGTCCTTGAGGGGCGTGTGGTCAAAGGTGGTGATGAAAGAGTCGGATCCTCGAAGGGCCACTTCGATGACTCCGTTCACCTGGACCTCGAGACAGCCTCTCACGCAGCGCCCGCACAGCACGCACTTGTTTTGATCCCGAACGATCATGGAATTGCTGTCGTCTTTGGGCCGGGGCTTGAAATCCGACTTGATGCGGATTCGGTCGATCCCGTGCTCGTAGACCAGGTTTTGCAGCTCACAATCTCCCGTCTGTTCGCAGAGCAGGCAGTTGTGGTCGCCGTAAGCCAGGAGCAGTTCCAACACCGTCTTTCGAACCTGGACCACTCGTTCCGTATGCGTATGAATGACCATTCCGTCCGCAGCCGGGGTGGTA
>JARKQW010000034.1 GCA_029974695.1 Syntrophobacteraceae bacterium
TGAGGCAGCAGAATTCGCCGCAGGTTCGGGTGCCCCTCGAACCGGATGCCGAACAGGTCGAAGACTTCCCGTTCGTACCAGTTGGCCGAAGGCCAGATGCCGGTCACGGACGGGGCGGCGGGGGAATCCCCGTTGAGACCCACCTTGAGGCGCAATCGAACGGGAGTGTCCAAGGAAAGCAGGTGGTCCGTCAGGGTGAAATCGGGATAGGGTTTGGGCAAGCGTTGAGCGTAATGCCCGGCGGCACCCACGTCGGCAATGGCGCTCGCATACCCGGGGTCCCAGGTTCGATCCCGCCGGGCCGATTCGTCCACGGCGGTCAGGTCGTCCAAACGCTGGAACCGGGGGCTGGATTCCTTCTTTAGAAATGCAAGCACCTCCCGGATCCGCGATTCGTCCACCTCGAAGGCGGCCATATCGGACGTGGGGAATTCCCCGCGCACGGCATCGCCGAAGCGTTCCGTCAGTTGAGCCCCAAGGGAGCGGTCTCGGCTCGAAAGCTCGATGCGCCGGGCAGGGGGAGTCCACATCCCGTCCGAGCGACTGCCCCAAAATTCGGGCGGGGTGACGGAAGTTCCCCTTATGGGAAGCCCTTCGTATCCGGGTCCCGGGGGCGTTCGGGACTTGGTCCGGCCATCCTCGAGGACGGGCTTTACGGTGCCCTGGGTTCCGCCGGGAAGGTGAAAAACGCATCGGCCGGGCTTCTCGGTGGAGACGATCTTGTCCTGTAGCAGGACGAGCCCCTGCAGAACGGCTTCGGGTCGCGGGGGACACCCGGGGATGTAAACGTCCACGGGAAGAATCTGGTCCACCCCCTGGACCACGCTGTACACGTCGTACATTCCCCCGCAATTGGAACAGGACCCCATGGAAATGACCCACTTGGGCTCGGGCATCTGTTCATAGAGGCGAAGGACCACCGGGGCGATCTTCTTGAAGACCGTCCCCGAGACGATGAGCAGATCCGCCTGCCGCGGCGAAGGACGAATCACCTCCGCCCCGAACCGCGCGATGTCGTAGCGGGCCGTAAACGCCGTCGCCTCCTCCACAAAGCAGCACGAGAGACCGAAAAAGAGCGGCCAAAGGCTGTTCTTTCGAGACCAGTTGATCAGCAGATCCGCTTTGCTCCACCACCGATCGCTTATTTTGCCTTGTAACCCGGTCTCCAATCGAGTCCCCCGTGTTTCCAGACATAAAGAAGCCCAACGAGGAGCAACACAATGAAAAACGCCATTTGAATCCACCCGGGCCAGCCCGCTTCCCGGTAGATCACGGCCCAGGTGAAAATGTAGGCTCCCTCGACGTCGAAAATCAGGAAGAAGACGGCCACCAGGTAGAAGGGAACGGGGTAACGAAAGCGGGCCGTCCCCGTTGGAACGATGCCGCATTCATAGGGTCGGAGTTTTTCCGCGCTGATCTTTTTCTCTCCCAGCCATGCCGCCAGGAAGAGCTGGGAAGCCACAAAGGCAAACACCAGCACGGCGTAGACCGTCAGAGTGAAGACGCCGGGCCCCCAAGGCGTCGGGATCGCCTCCCCCGCAATGGGTTGCATGCACCCTCCCTGTTCCCTGAATGATCGTAAGGAAAAACCCGTTCCGAAAAATGCCTGTTCGACCCTCCCCGGCAACACCCCCCCAGAAGCCGTTACCGGCCAATCTAAGACACATCCTTCCCTTAGTAAACGACGGATTTGATTTTGTGGGGGACACGGGAAGATGAGAAAGGAAAAGCGGCGGGAAAGAACTCGATTCCCTTCCCCGCCGCACCCCGGGGTCTTGCGAACGGTACGCCCCGGCTACCGGGCCTTGCTGAAAGAATGGCACTCGCTGCAGTCATACCCTTTCCGACTATGGCGCGGGTGCACGGAACCGAAGGAATACTTCTTGCTCTCGTGGCAGGTCTTGCATAGATCCGCCACCGGCTTCACAGCCTCGTATCCCATGCTCAACAGCGGCATCCGGGGAGTCGAGGTTCCATGACAGGTGGTGCAGGATCCAGCGTACCCGAGAGCGTCTTCCTTGGGGGACACTTCGTGGAACAGTCCCATCCATCGCTCGGTCTGCCGGAAATCGTAGGGGTTGCGGGGCCACCCGACGGCGTCCTGACCGTAGGGAACGGCGTTCACCAGGTCCCCTTCCATGTAAAAGAGCCCGATTTTCAACGGGAGCAGGTAGCGGGTTTCGAGATCCATGGGCTGGAGAGCCGTGTGAACTTTGAACGGATAAATCTTGGAGCCCCCTGCGCTCACGGATCCCACCGGTCCCGCCATGAGGACGTTCCCGTTGGGCTGCGCATCGGCGGGGGTGCCAAAATCATAGAAAGTGGAGGTCTGTCCGTCCCAGAATCGGTACTGGGGCGTGACATTGGCTTTCATGGTTCTTGCGGGATCATAGAGGCCCGTGGCAAGGTTAAGCTCTCCCGGGGCCCCCCAATCCCGAAACACGTCCGTGGGCGCGACTTTGGCAAAGGACGGGATGTGGCACGTGGTGCAGTGGACACGTTGGAGGTGATAGGCATTGATCTTCGAGTCGCCGTGAGGAGGCGTGGGCGTGTGGCACGTGGTACAGTCCGGCCGGGTGCCTTCCTGGACTCGAAGGTCGGCGCCCTTTCCCGCAATCTTGTGACCGGAAACCCGGTGGCACTGAGTGCAGTGCAGGTCCCCACCTCCCAAGGACGCCGGGGACATATGAACATCAAAAGACCTCGTCCCCGGAGATCGATGGTGTTCTTCCAGGTCTCCCCGTTTGAAGTTGTCCCCTCCCCCGGACTTGGTGTGACAATGAAGACAGGTGTCGCGGCTTGTCTTTCGAATGTCCACCGCAGCTTCCAAGATCGTCATTCCCATCTTCTCTTCGTCGGGAATGAACCTTGCCTTGGTGACCGGGTCCACCGTGCGCTTGTACTGGGGCGCATGGCAGATCAGGCAGTCGACGTTTTCCAGTTGAGCATCCGTGGGGGAAACCGCCGCCACGGGCTTGGCTCCCATCCCCACGTGGCACTTCCCGCATCCGGCATCCACTTCCACCCCGTAGGCGTTGGTCAGGCGACCGATGTGGTTGGGATCCGGATAGATGCAAAAGTCGTTGATGGCCCCCAACTTCCCCCTCCATTGGTAATGTTCCGACCGGTAGACCTCGACGGCACGATCTCGATGGCACTGCAGGCAGGTTTTCGTTCCTTCAAAGACGGCGAATTTGTCCGCATGGGATCCGGAGAGGGGCGGCAGGGAATCGAGGTCCACGATGGTGACCACGAGGACTCCGCTCCGGGTGATTCCGCCGGAAGAATACGTGGCCGTGAGGGTGACCTCCTCATTGCCGCCCACCTCGAGGGCGGTCAAGACTCCGGGAGATCCGAACCGGGCATTGGCGGACCCCTCGTCCCAGGAGGCTTCCCCGGTCACGTTCCGCTGGGTCCCGTCGCTAAAGGAAGCCGTGGCCGTGTAGGAGGAGACTGTCCCCTCGTTCACCGAGGCGGCCCCGGAAACCCGGATATCGGTGAGGGCCGCCTTCGCAACGGCCGAGTTAACGATCGTTACCCTTTTCTTAGCGGTTTTGATGATTCCGCCCGACGAATACTTGGCGGTGATGGTGAGCTGTTTTTCCACCCCCACCGGCCGGGTCTTGAGCACCCCTGCGGATATGACGGCAAAGGACGAGTTCTCCGACCAGGCCGCCCTGCCCGTGACTCGTTTCCGGGTACCGTCGCTGAAGACGGCGACGGCCTTGAACCTGGCGGAACCGCTTTCCGGCACGGTGTCCGGCCCGACAACGGACAATCCCGTCAAGAACACGCCTTTGTCCCCCGCGCGGGCGGCCGAAACTCCCCAAACCACCGCAAAGGCGAGTACGACGGCCCAGAGTACCGCCCGGATGAATAATTCCAATTCCCCGGATCTCTCACCATGGCTTTCACGCATCCCATACCTCCAAATGAAGACCTGAAGCCGATTACTGCCGAATCGCCGGGTCGGACCTCGATGAATGCCCGCCTGAACGTGGGTCGAAATCCCCTACCCCGGCAGTGGGAAATCCCCATCGGGCGGATTGTAAGCAAAACTAATGCCTCATTCCTTGGAAATACAGACAATTGGAAGATATCCACAAAATATTCGTGTTCCAGGCAAGCTCTGCCTTGTTTTTCAACCATCCGTTTTCGCAAGCCTCCTTCCCAAACCCTCGAGTTCCATGGGGCCCATCCCTTAACACCCGTTGCTCTCGGTTATACTCGTTTAGGTTTGTGGGTGACGTTCCGGCGCCTCTCTTCTTTGCTTTGGGAAAGGCATCTTGCCGCTACCA
>JARKQW010000046.1 GCA_029974695.1 Syntrophobacteraceae bacterium
CAGGGACCACCAGAGCACGTTGTCCTTGGGCAGGCCGAAACTCTCGCTCAGGAAGAGCACGATGGGCAGCATGGTGGCGGTGAAGGGAATGTTGTCGATGAAGGCCGAGGCAACGGCCGAAACCCAGAGGATCAGGATCACGGCGATGGTCAGGTTGCCCCGGGAGGCATCGAGCACCAGGTTGGCGATCTGTTGGATCAACCCCGTGGCTTCGGCCCCGGCAATGACCACGAAAAGCCCTACGAAAAACATGAGCGACGGCCATTCCACTTCGTGCTCGAGCATCTCCACGATTTCCACCTTGGAGACGGCCAGGAGCAACAGGGAGCCGATCAGGGCCGCCACGGACACCTGCATGTGCAAAAAGCCGTGGAGGGCAAAAAGCAGGATGGTGAAACCCAGGAGGATGAGGCCCTGGACCATGAGTTTCCGGTCGGTGATTTGGTACTGCTCTCGGAGCTGGGCAATGGTCTTTTCCACGTCCTTCACTTCCGCCTTAAGATAGTCTTTCTTGTACCACCACAGGTAGTAGAAGCAGGAGACAACCAGGCAGAGAAGACAGAGGAAGCTCAGGTTGGTGACGAACTGGCCGAAGGTGAGGCCGGTGTAGGAACCGATGAGGATGTTGGGGGGATCGCCGATGAGGGTTGCGGTGCCGCCCACGTTGGACGCAAAGACCTGGGGGATGAGGAAAGTCAGGGGGTGGACCCTCAGGGTGAGGGCGATCTCGATGGTTACCGGGATCACCAGGAGCATGGTGGTGACGTTGTCCAGGAAGGCCGAAATCACCGCGGTCAAGACCTGGAGGACCACGGACAGGACAAACACGTTTCCCCGGGCCCAGGCATAGGACTTGTACGCCAGGAATTGGAACATGCCCGTCTTCTTCAACACTCCCACGAAGATCATCATCCCCAGGAGCAGGAAGATCACGTTGAGGTCGATGGCCCCCATGGCGTCCTCGAAGGAGAGGATGTAAAAGGACTTGTCGTAGCTTCCCAGGGTGTAGGTGACAAACAGGATGAGGGCCGCGGCCAGGAGGGCCGCCAGGGTCCGGTGCATCCACTCGAAGCTGATGACGACGTACACCCCCAGGAGGATGAAGGTGGCGATCCAGAAGGCGGGAGTCACCGCCCGGGCCAGGGTGAAATTGCGGGCGGTTTCAAAAAGCCGGTTTCCCTGTTCGTCCACCCCGGACTCCACAACTTTGAGAACCGTGGGCGGAAGGGGCTCCCAGGAAGGCTTCTGCGCCCTGACTTCCACCTTGGAGGCAGGAAGGGTCCCAGGCGGCAACTGAAACTGCGCCGAGAACGCCCCCTTGCTGCCCGAGGCGATCTCTTCGTCCTTGCCCATGGACTTCACCACCCGGCCGTTTACCAAGACCTGGATTTCCACCTCCTTCACCGGCTTCATCTGAGGGTTCAGAAAAGCCCCGGAGACGGTGAGCCGATCCATGGAAGCCGCCGGCACCGGAGAGGCGGGCCGGAAGACGGCGGATAGAAGTACCACAACAACAGGCAGCCAAAATCGTTTCATTCGACGCATAGAACCAATCCTCTCGCGTAGTTGTGAATCACATATTTTCATGATGTATAAGTGAGGTTTCCGGGCAAGGTGGAGGGTAGCATCGAGGAAGGGAAAGTCTGTCGGCTTGTTCCTGATATTTCTGTAGGACTTCACGGTTTGCGGTTGTCGGCTTTTGTCCTACAGGAATCAGTCCACAAGACAATTCTTGACCGCATAGTGGGTTAGTTCCGCATTGGTTTTCATGTTCAGCTTCTCCAAGACCCTTGTTCGATACGTGCTGATCGTTTTGATGCTCAGGGCGAGCTCGTCGGCAATTTCCTTCACGGTTTTTCCCGAGGCAATCATGCGCATCACCTGGTATTCCCGATCCGAGAGGCTCTCGTGGGGCTGTTTTTCACGATCGATCTCGATCTGGAAGGCCAGTTTCTCCGCCAGGGCGGCACTCACGTACTTTCCTCCAGCCAGCACTTTCTTGACGGCTTTGACCAGTTCCTCGGGGGCGTTTTCCTTGGTCATGTAACCGGCAGCTCCCGCCTTGAGGACACGCACCGCAAACTGATCTTCCGGGTGCATGCTCAGAACCAGAACGGGAAGCTTCGGATGCAGTTGCTTCAATTCTTTGAGCACATCCAGCCCGCTTCTTCCGGGCATCGTAATATCCAGGATCACGATGTCCCATTCCTGTCCGGAGGTCTGCTCCAACACTTCCTGACTGTTGCGCGCTTCCCCGAAGTGAAGCAGGTGAAATTCTTCCGCCAGGATGAGCTTCAGTCCGTGACGGACCACCGCGTGGTCGTCTGCCACCAGAACTCTTACCATGGTCCCCCCCGATCCCCTAGTTGTCCGTTGGTGCCTCGAGCGGAATGCGAACCCTGACCGTCGTTCCTTGTCCCTGGGCCCCCCGGATGTCGAATTCCCCTCCCAGCAAAAGGGCCCTTTCCCGCATCCCCAGAATGCCGAAGGACTTGCCTCCTCGGACCTCTCTTTCGGTGATCCCGCGCCCATTGTCCTTCACCTCGAGGACCAGGCTTCCCGCTTCCTCCTTCAGGCATACGAAAACCCTGGTTGCATTGGCATGTCGGGCGATATTGGTCAGGATCTCCTGGAAGATTCGGAAAACGCTGGAAGACCGCTTCCCATCCACCTCCAGGCTTTCCGGAAGGGTCAGGAATTCACACGAAATCCCCATCCTGTTCTGGAAGTCCATGGCCTGCCATTCGATGGCCGCCAGAAGCCCCAAGTCGTCCAGAATTCCCGGGCGCAACTCCGTGGTGATCTTGCGGACACATTGGATGGTGGCGGCAATAATCTGTTTGATCGACTGGATCTTATCCAGCAACAACGGCGTAGCTCCGGAATCCCTCGATGCGGAGAGTCTTTTCTCAACCCAGGCCACGTCCATCTTGAGTCCCGTGAGAGATTGCCCCAGCTCATCATGGATCTCCCGGGCAATTCGAGTTCTCTCATCTTCCCGGGCCGCCTCGATGTGCGCAGCAAGGTCCCGCAGCCGCTCATGGGAGCGTCTCAATTGTTCCTCGCTGGATTTTCGTCCGGTAATGTCCAGCAGGATGCCCTGGAGAAACTGCGGCTGCCCATCCTCGTTTTGAACCACCACGGCTTCGTCCCGGACCCACAGCAGGCGCTGCTCCTTCGAGTAGATCCGATATTCCAGGCAGAAGCCTCCCCCCCGGTGGTTCACGGCGCTGTCGGAGATGTCCCGGAGCACCCGTTCTCGGTCCTCGGGGTGAAGCTGCTTGAGCCACAGGAAGGAATCGGTAAGCCATTCTTCCCGGGAAAACCCGAGAATCGTCTTGACTTGAGGGCTGATGTAGAGGGGATTGCCCACCCTTCCCAGGGGGGCGATATAGGTAATCATCGGGATCTGCTCGACCAGGGTCCGATACCGGACTTCCGCCTGGTGGAGCTGGGAAGTCCTCTGCTCCAGGGATTCCGCCATTTCATCAAAGGAACGTCCCAGGACGCAAAGTTCGTCCTTTTTTTCGTACGGCGGACCGATTCGGACGCTCAGGTCCCCGGAAGCCAGTTTTTGGGTGGCATTCACCAGGCGGGAAACCCTCCGAAGAATGAAAGCGTTTCCACCCAACCATGCGGCGGCAAGGGCCAAAACACCCACCAGCCCCACACCGACCATGTTCCTGACAAACATGCGGTTGACCGAGCCAAAGGCCGCCTCCTTGGTGATGCCGATGCTCACATAGATATCCGAATCCGGGGACCCTCGAACCACGGAAAATCCATAAAGTCGGCGAACGCCGTCCACCCCTCGCGTCTCCACCAGGGAGGGTTCCCCATGGCGGGAAATCGCCGCCTGCACGATGAGCTCCGCCGGAACAAATTGGCCGACCCACTGGTTGGGTTCCGGGTACCGGGCCAGGATGGTCCCGTTGTGATCGACAACGATCAACTCCGCCCCTTTGGGCAACTGCGCCTCGAGTTCAATTTGTTTGAACCACTTCAAATCCAGGGCCGCAAAAACGGCGCTCTGACCCCCATCCCGACCCCCCAAAACCGGGTACACGAAATTGATGGTCGCCTCCCCGGTGATTTTCTCGATTTGATAAGGGCTGATGGTAAAGCTCGCGGTGTTGATGGCGCCTCGAACATACACCCGGCTTCCCATCGATACGGGTCCTTGAAAAGGCAGCGCACTGCAGGAAAGGTTTCCTGCGGAATCGATGACTCCCAAGTTCAGGTAGTAGGGATACTGCCTCAGAAGGTTCGAGAACAGGGTGCCGCACACCTCCGAATCTCCACGGCCGACCTCCGGAAGCTGGGCAAGGCCGATGAGGAGCTGTCGCGCCCCTTCAATCACCTGCACCAGGTCCCCGGCGGCAAGCCTTGTGAGGCGAAGGGTGTTCTCCTGCACCTGGGCCATTTGAATCTGATGTTCTTCAAGTCCCGTGTACAGCGTCAAGCCTAAGGAGGGAAGCACCGCCAGGAGGATCAACAGGATCAGCCGGCTGCGAAGGCTTGAAAAGGGAAAAAGCTGCATGGGTTCCTCGATCACCCCCGGAGGCGCATCGGTTGGACGGATCGTTGTTCAGGCGGCTGAAATGCTGCTTCAGCATTGTGAAAATGGCATGGAAAACCTCAAAAGACCATCGGGAACAGTCTGATTTTCGGGTAGGATTTCAAGGATGAGGGTTGTCGGTCCTTCTCCTACAAACGCCGGAAGGACCCGGGCGATGCAGACCTTTATTTTCGGGCCCCGTAGGCAGAAACCATGCGGCCCACATAATTCCCCAGGGGAGTCAACGAGATCAGGTATCCCAGGGGAACCGCCCAGAGAAGATGCGCCTTGTCCATGGAGGTGAACCCAAACGCAAAGATGCATCCCAGGGCAAAAACCATCTGGAAAATCCCCCGGTGACTGACGACCCCCCCGGTTTGTGCCGACTTCCACATGAAGACAAACCCCGAAAACACGAAGAAGATCAGAAACCCGTAGACGAATTGTCCCAGGAGATGGAGAGTGCTCATGGTCCGGTTTCCCTCGATATCATGCCCTTGCATGTCCGTACATTGCGTGGGTCGCTCTTCCGCCACGACTCCGTCAAAGAAGAAAAGCCCTGCCCCGGAAAGGTCCCGGGAGGCAGGGCTTTCTATTGTATCCCGTCTTGTCCTTGGGAAAACAGGAGAAAGCGGGGGAAATTCTTACCTTCCGTGGGAGGTATTCCCCTTGGGTAAGGGGAAATCCTCAGAACCCCGAGCTTGCCGCTGCACCTCCGCCTCCCACGATCTTGAAGAGGGTAAGGGAGATGGCCGGGATGAAGGCAACGGCGAGCCATGCCAGACAAATCCCGACCAGGAAAGGGGGAATCCACTTGATGATCTTGCCGTACGGAATTCCCGTGATCCCGGAGGCCACAAACAGGTCCAGCCCGAAGGGAGGCGTGACGAACCCCAAGGACAATCCCACGATGAACGTCAGGGCGAAATGGTAGGGGTTCATCCCCATGGAAACGGCGATGGGGGCAAAGATCGGCGATAAGATGATGCACACCGAGATGGATTCCATGATGCATCCGAAGAAAACAATGGCCGCCATCATCGCCAGGAGCATGAGGCTCGGCGCCTTGAACGTATGGATGAGGTCATAAACTCCCTCGTGGAGCCCGATGATGTTGAAGACCTGCTGGAGGACGATGGAAATGGCGATGACCGGCGCCAGCATGCCGTTGACCCGGCCGCTCGAAAGAAACACCTCCGGAATGTCCCTCAGCTTGAGCTCCCTGGTCAGGAACATGCCCGCCAGAAGACAGTAGAAGGCCACCACCCCCGCAGACTCGGTGGGCGAGCTGTAGCCCCCGTAGATGAGAAACAGGATCAGGAAAACCGCAAGAATGCCGAACTTGGCGCCCCAGAAGGCCTTGAACACATCCTTGAACACAAAGGGGCCCACTTCCCCCCATTTGTTCTTCCGGGCCGAAAACAAGGCGGCACCGGCAAGCCCCAGGCTCACGCAAAGCCCCGGTCCCCAGCCTGCCGTGAACAGATCGATGACGCTGAGGTTGGTCATGAACCCGTAGATGACCATGAGGACGCTGGGAGGAATCAAAATCCCCACGATCCCGCCCGAGGCGGCGTTGGCTGCCGCAAATGCGGGATTGTAACCCTGCTTTTGCATCTCCGGGATCATGATGCGGCCGATGGTGGCCACCGTGGCCGAGTTGGAGCCGGAAATGGCGGCAAACGTACTGCACGTCATGATGGTGGCCAGGGCCATCCCCCCTCGAATGGGACGAAGGATGGCGGCCGCCAGGGCCGAGAGCTTGACGGCGATCCCTCCCGCCCCGATGAGGTCCCCCGTCAGGATGAAGAGGGGCATGGCCAGGAGGGCGTAGCTGCTGATGCCCTGGTAGCTGGTGATCCCGATGTTGCTGATGGTAAACCCGATGGCCAGGGAGGCCAGGGTGGTCCATACGCCGATGCAGAGAAAAATCGGCACTCCCACCACGAAAAACACGGCCGTAAGGCCGGTAATAAGCCAGAGCAAAGTTCCTTCATCCATGGATGCCTTCCTTTCTCGCCCAGAGAGATCGGCACTCCCCCCCGATCCCTCAATCCGTCCTAATCGCCCGGTCCCTGCTACACCTGGGTCTCAAGCCCTCCCCTGGGTTGGGTCTGGAGCGGCTCCTTCTTGATCATGGCCTGGATGTCTTCCCAGGCGCATTGAAGGACCCGAAAGACAATGACGGTAAAGGAGACCGGGATGCAGAGGGGGACAACCCATTGCGGGATCCACTCGGCCCCGTACACCAGGCTCCCGGCGTTATAGAGCCGTACGATCTGGAACCAGGAAAAGTAGCCGGCAATGGCGGCAAAGGCAATCCAGAGGACATAGTCCAACATCAAGAGTCCGAACTGGGCCCCTTTCGGGAGCATATCCCGAAGACTGCTCAGCCGAAGGTGGGCTCGCTGCTTGATGTTGTAGGAACAACCCAGCCAGGAGAACCACACGAACAAACTGATGCATACGTAGTTTCCCCAGGCCCATTGGGTGTGCACCACGTTTCGACGGATGACGTCGATGGCCATGATCATCATCATGAAGAAATACATGGGAAATATGAGAACGTTCTCGACATTTTTGTCGAGATAGGTAAGCCATTTTGGTTTTGCCATAGCGTTCCCCACCTTGCCCCTTCAAGCGCAGGAGCATGCTTGCAGGTTTTTCGATAATTGGATGACGGGCCGCCTCCATCCGATCGCGAACAGACAGGATGAAACAGACCGGTGAGTCCGGAGAAAATGTCCGATGAGGAAGCGAAGGTTCCACCCAACTTCCGGAAACCACAAAACATCCGTCTTCCTCCCAAGACGGATGTTTTGTGGACATCAAGACCCCTCTTATTGCTTTCTTCTCTCCAAGTTCATGGCGAAATAACCGCTTCCCCTCCTCCAGGGGGCCGTGTCCGGCTTGTTCCACCAGGGCGGATTCGGCTTCCACCATCTCTTGGGAATGATGTCGATGGCGTAGGCCGAGGCCGGAACCTCGTGGGCGATTTCATAGAGTTTCTCGTAGACGTCTCCTCGACCGTACATCTTGTTGAGTTTCTCTCTCCATTCGGCCCAGGGTTGGGGGTTGTGCTTGGGAGAGATCACCTTCTCGAGTTTGTCCATTTCTTCCTTGGACCACTGGATGTTTCGGATGTTGCATTTCCAGTGCTCGCTGCCCGGAGGGGGATCGGCGAGCTCGCCGGAGCCGGCCTTGACGTAAATGGAGGCCTCTTCTTTTCCCAAGGTCGCCACTTGCGCCAGGTAGCAGGACTCCATGAACTTGTCCCGAAGATCGGCGGGGATCCTGTCCAGGCTCTTGACGTTCATCCCGGTGACCCAGTTTCCGGAGCAGTACTTGAGATACAGGTATTGACCCGTGAATTCCGTAAAATGAATCATGTTGAAGGGGATTTCCCAGGCTTCGGCGCCGTCGATGGCTCCCTGCCGCACGGCGTCCACCACTTCCTCGTAGGAGATGGCCACGGGGTTCACCCCCATGAGCTGCATGCTCTTCAGGCCGAAGAGGGTACCCGTGGTGCGGATCTTGGCTCCCGTGGCTTTGAGCTTGTCCAGGGTATCGAGGGCCGGTGTTCCTTGGCCGTATTTGACCTTGCTCATGAAGAAACCGCGAAGGCCGTAGTCGCCGAAAAGCATCTCGATGCCATACAACCTTCTCATGGGTTCCCGGAGCAGATCTTCGCTTCGGTAGTCCATGGCGAAAGAATAGAGAGAAGCCCGGCTGGGCCAGAGGGCCCCGAAGTCCAGAATGTTCAGGTAAGGACAGGTGGTGGATGCATTGTTCGTGGAAGTCAGATATAAATCGATGATGCCCTGGATGCACTTTTCCGCGCAGGTCATTTCACCGCAGATGGAGTTGGCTTCCATCAGTTGAACCTGGATGGCCCCGTCGGTCCTTTCCTCGAGGTCCCTGACAAAATCATACGTGCCGACCTTGGCGACCCAGGTGGATTCAATATCATGGCCTGCCGTTCCGTAACGGAGCTTTACCTTGGCTTTGACTTTGGCTCGTTCCTGCTCGGTCTCCTTGGCCGCTTGGGCCAGCATCATGGCCGTGGGAGGCGTGCCTGCCTGAGCCAGACCATGATAGGCAAGGAACGTCGAGGTAAAGCCGAACGTGGCTGCAATCCTGGTAAAATCTCTTCGGGATACTGTCTTTTCGGTAAGAGAACTCTTCTTCTTTTCTTCTTCCTTCTTCATCAGGTCCCCCTTTCGATTCCTAATGTTGATGCCTGTACCCGGTTCCTCCTGATGGAAGCAAGTATACCAGGTACAGGCAATTCAAGGAACTATGCGAGCTGACTCACCAGCTTCTTGGAAACAGGGACCGCTGCCGCCGCGTCGTAGGCGTAACCTTCCGCCCCGATCCGGTCGGCAAAATCCTGGGACACCGGGGCTCCGCCGATGATCACCTTGAGGGAGTTTCTCAATCCTTCTTTCTCGAGCTTCTTGAGAATGAAGGGCATCACGTCCATGGTATTGGTCAGAAGGGCCGAGAGTCCCAGCAACTTGGGCTTTTCTTCCTTGACCGTGGCGATGATCTTCTCCGTGGGAACATCCGGTCCCATGAAGACCACGTCGAAGCCGGCGCTCCCGAGCATGGTGGCAACCAGTTCCAGGCCGATGTCGTGTACGTCGCCTTCCACGGTGGCGAGTACTACCTTGCCGAGATTGCCTCCTTCCGACCCGGCGGACAGGTGAGGCTTCAAGATCTTCATGGACGACTTCATGGCTTCCGCGGCCATGAGCATCTCCGGAATAAACTTCTGCCCGGCTTCATATCCCGCGCCGCAGTCATGGAGTCCTTTCACAAGCCCGTTGTCCACGATCTCCTGAGCCGCAATTCCTTCGGCAAGGGCCTTATTCACGAGATCTATGGTCTTGGACTCGTCTCCATCGAAAACTGCCTTTTGAATTTCCGCTAATATGCTCACCTTGTTCCTCCTGGCTATTTGTATGCGCCAAACTTCCGTGCCGCGAAGACCGTCGCATCCCGGTTGACGTAGGGGGTGTTTTTGGGTTCCCAGCAGTTGGGACCGAGCATACATCGAATGTCCGCACCTTCGACGGTGTCGATGACGGTCTTGCACTCAACCAGTAACTCGTCCGGGGTCCCGAACTTCAGGGTGGTCGCGTAGGAAACCGGCTTCCGATCTGCGGTGGAGGTTTTGGTGGCCGCACCGTAGTTGCCGTTGAGGAATTTCACTCGAGACAAACCTTTCTGGTTCGTCTCCACCGCTTTTTCCACGCAAAGGTCGATGTTCATGGGGCCGAGAAAGTACCCGTCCGCCTGGTTCTGGTAAATGAGATCCAGGCGATCGTGCCAGTTGCCGCAGGGGTGAAAAATGATCTTCATGCCGGTTTCGCGGCGGATGGCTTCGATGAATTTTCGCTCGTACGGTTGGGTCAGTTTCTCATAATGTTCCCGGGAGATGCAGTCGGCGGAGGAGACGGGATCGTTGACCCACACGCAGTCGGCACCGGCTTCATGGGCTGCGATGACCATCTGGAGCCATCCGTCCAGAGCATTTTCCATAAGTTCTACAGCCCAATCCGGGTCCCTGGCAACAATGAGGAACCATTCCTTGAAGCCGGTCAAACAGGCGGCCGTTCGGGACGGGCAGCTTCCCCACGTCATGATGGGCACTTGCTGCTTTCCTTTCCCCCGTTTGATCAGTTCTTCCTTGAGACGGCGAATGGCGTAAAGGACCTTGGGCATGTTTCCGTCTTTGCGGGGGTCCAACTTCCATTTGGCCTTCTTCATGTCTTCCTTGGTTTTGATGAAGGGCTCCGCGATCTGAGGAACATCGTCTTCAGGATACTTCAGGGTGGCTCCAATGGCTTCTTCCACGGGTCCCATCATGTCGTAGTCGATGACGCAATCGTATTGGAACCGCTCCTGAGCCATGATCTGCCCCTTTACGTACAGATCCGGATCCTCCCAGGCTTCCTTGAAAGTGACCCCGATGTATTCCAGGCCCGCCCACCGTGGATATACATGAATGGGAACTCGGTCCGTCTTCTCCCCGTTCATGCATGCAAACATTCTCTCCATGGGAGTTACTTCTTTACAGCGATCATACATGTAATAATTGGACATTTGATTCTTCCTCCTAAGAGTTTGTGCTATGAAATGTTGGTGGGTTACGAGGGTGGATCGTTCATTCTGCCTTGATGGCTCCATTACCAAGATCGCTAAGCTCATCGAATGACCAGACAACAAATTCCCCTTCGCAAGTCCCTCAAGCGAAGGCAACGTTCCTTCAACAAGCCTCCTTTCTTCGCAAAAAAAACGGGACGATGTGTTGCTTCCAAACCCCACAAATTTCCTAGGTCTTTATCAAATTTAGTGCCAAATTTTAGTCCCCCCTCAAATCCCACCTTTCCCATTTCCGCACTCCATCCTCCCGGGAAAAACCCCTTGCCCCTACCTCAGTGCACGACAATTTTGCCGGCGTCCCCTCAAGCACCCACCTCCTCCCGACTCTCCATACGCTCCCGAATGCCGTTTTCTCTTTTGTAGCATTGTACAAAAGATGTCATGTGACATGTATGTTAGGTTACGGTGTCAACAACCAGCACACCTTCGGTCGGAGACCTTGACCGTACTCGCATAAGAAGAGATCCTTCGTCCCCCAACTCTCTCCCCATCTTCATGGAGCCAGTTGATCGACTTTCTGAGGCCGGTCTGAAATCTTCGTCCGTCTCAATCGAGATATCATGATGTTATTACATGGTCTTGTTCTTTCTCCCGGAGGTACTCTTCGAACGTACTTCTCATCACTTCCTCGAACATGCGGCCATTTCGGTCAATTTGCTTGGCCATGGGCGGAAGTCGATCCACGCAGGCCCGGAAAAGCTCTCCCTCCGGTTCGTTCATCATCCTCTGAAAGGCCAGTTCCCTTTCCTGACTCCGCTTCTTTTCCCGAATCGCCTCGATCTCCGCAATCTCTCTTTCCCGATCCTGGATCAATTGGCGCTCTCGTTCTATCCGCTTTGCCAGGAAAGATTTGTACCCCTTGGGAGCCGGGTAATGCCCCACCCTCTCAATCATCCTGAAAAACCAATTGAACACGTTCTCCACCGGCTTGGTTTCTTCCAGCTTCATATCCACCATTTCATACCGACAATGACACAGCGACTGAATCATATCGGAGAGATTCGTGTCCGATATTTTCATCCATTCTTCGACCTGTCGTGCGGTCAGTCCCTTTTCTCTCCAGTACCCTAATTCCGGGACGGTGTTCAGGACTTGTTCGATTTCACACTCGGTCGGTCGGGTAGACGGTCGGGTAGACGGTCGGGTAGACGGTCGGGTAGACGGGATTTGTGGATTCCTGGTTTTCGTGACTGCCTCTTTTTTTCAGAAACTCGGCGCAAAGAGAATCATTGAGAGTGTAGGAGAACCCCTGAAAACGACCCTTTGCGTAGCGCTTCGTGCTGATGATGAACCCTTCGGATAGGAGCGCTTTTAGCGCGTATTTTATAGTGTTGGCGCTGAGGTCCAATGCTTTTTGGAGGTTGGCGCGACTGGTGGTTCGCGATTCTTCTTGAATGAGAAAACAAAGAAGTTTTGCTTGAATGTCCGTAATGGCCCAATTGCGATCTTTGAGCACTGTTCCCGGGGTCGGGTAGACGGTCGGGTAGACGGTCGGGTAGACGGTCGGGTAGACGGTCGGGTAGACGG
>JARKQW010000056.1 GCA_029974695.1 Syntrophobacteraceae bacterium
GAGGATTCCCTCGGGGCCGAAATAGCGCTGCATTCATCCCGGTTTCAAAAAAGGTCCGATTTGAAAAAGGATTCCGCGGAGGAAGAGGGCGGTGGCGATTCCCCGGAATCTCGGGCAACCTTGGTCGAGGTCGGCGGCGCCCCGGCAAATGCGGCCAAAACCCCCCTCGAACCCTCGGGGTTCTCCTCGGTTCCCGCGCTCTGGCCCACGCGGGCAAACACGATCCCCGGGGGGATGGGAAAGGCAAGAATCGGCTCGTTTTTCAGGTATTCTTCCATGAAGTACACCCAGATGGGACAGGCGGCGCGCCCGCCGGTTTCTCCCTTTCCCAGGGGAATGGTGTGGTCGTCGTAGCCGATCCAGACTCCCGCCAGGATGTTGGGAGTGTACCCGATGAACCAGGCGTCCTTGAGCTCGTTGGTGGTGCCGGTCTTTCCCGCCGCGGGCCTACCCAGCTTCTTGGCCCTCTGCCCCGTTCCCTCCTCGATCACCCCCTGGAGAAGATGGTTCATGAGGTAGGCGGTTTGAGGAGAAATCACGCTTTCTCGACGCACCTGGCGCTCCTCCAGCAATCGACCGTCCCGGTCATAGATTCGATCGATGAGGGTCGGCTCCACCCGCTCTCCCAAGTTGGCGAAGGCCGAATAGGCCGTGAGCATCTCCATGAGTGTGACCCCGGAGGATCCCAAAGCCAGGGCCAGGGTCGGCGTGAGGGGCGAGGTAATGCCCAGCTTTCGGGCATAGTCGATGGCATAATGGACCCCGATATCGTCCAGGAGTTTTACGGTCACCACGTTTCGGGAATGGATGAGGGCTTTGCGCAAAAGGATGGGCCCCCAAAACTGGCGGTCGTAGTTGCTGGGTGCCCAAACCCCTCTCAGGCTGTGATCCGGTCGCACGAAGGGCGAATCGATCAGGACGGACGCCTCCGTGTACCCCTTGTCCAAAGCGGCGGCATAAATGATGGGTTTGAAGGAAGAACCGGGCTGACGCAGGGATTGGGTGCATCGATTGAATTGGCTCTTCTCGAAGTCCCTTCCCCCCACCATGCTGACGACTCGCCCCGTTTCCACTTCCATGGCGAGCAAAGCCCCTTCCATGCCCGGGTCCTGTTCCAGGGCCGCAAGCCAGGTCCGGCCGTCCTGCTGCTTGTCCAGCCGCACGCGAATCACATCCCCCGGGCGAAACATCTTTTCCGCTCTCGTGACCGACAAGCCGGCCCATTGCCAACCGGTTGCGGGCAGCTTTCCTTGCGAGGATCCCAGGTGAAGCAGGCAGGTCTTGGCCTTGGGGTCGTAGGACAGGACCAGGGCCCCCACCACTTTGCCGGGACCCAATTCCCCGTTCCTGGCCGCCAATTGGGTCAGATACTGGGGCCAGTCATCCTTGGGGATGTTCTCATGAAGCCCGCGGTAACGTCTGTGACGTTTGTCGAGCTCCCGAAGCCCCTGATCCAGGGCCTTTTTGGCAATCTGCTGTGCCCGGGGATCCAGGCTGGTGTGAATCCTGAGACCCTCCTTGTAGAGGATTTC
>JARKQW010000065.1 GCA_029974695.1 Syntrophobacteraceae bacterium
ACTTCGTTGCCTCCGGGGAGGGCCGGGCGCCGACGCGAACGGACCCGGACTTCCCCGGGACGACCCAAAGGACAACCATCCAAAAAGTCGTTTTCATGAGGTCTCCCCGGCCCCTGAAGGCCCGTTTTCGAAATCGAAGAACCCACGGGGACGGGACATGAGCCGTCCTCCCGGGAACGTCCGCTCCTCGAATCTGCCGTTCGGTCCCCCGGGGCCGCCTTTCCGGAAGGCGGCGGGCACGACCGACCCCAAGGCTTGCGAGATCCCCTCGATGGCTCATGGCCCGCAAGGCTTTTTCGGGAAGGTGACCAGTTCATCTAGTTCCCGATCCGGCCTTGCCCCGTAGGGAACCACCGGGAAGGGCGCGCTGCAAGCCCGGTTGAGATACGCTTTCCATCGGTCGCCGGAAACATATTCCACGTTGAAGATCCTCTTCCCCGCAGCGGCAAATTGTTTGAGCATGGCTTTGCGGTATTCCCGGTCGGCGGAAGAACCGTAGTGGTAGAAAAGATCCTCCACCCCGATGGCCTGGATGGCGTCAAGGTAGCGTTTGCGAAGCTTGGCGGTGGGAACGTCGTCCAGGATGGACTCGGCGTTCTGAGGGCAAAGGATAAAATCCGGAAAGGTCTGCCGGGCATAGTTGCCGATCTTCTCGACCAGCCGGATCATTTTGGATGCCGCGATCCCCACCGTGAAGCCCGGTTCCTTTCGCCAGTACCAGTAGGCGTCCACGATGTCCAGGTAGGCTCCGTCGAAGCCCGCATCGAGAATCCGATCCAGGTAAGGCCGCAGGGCGACGTTCCACCACCCGGATTCCCAGTAGCGAACCTTGTAGTTCCCTTTCCAATCGGGGTTTTCGGGACCCAGCCAGGGGGGACTGCCGGGCCGCCACCGGTCGTTCCAGTAGAACCGGTAGTCTTCGGCCTCCCCAATGCTGAAATAGGCCAAAACGATCTTTCCCTTCCTGCGAATGGATTCCACGGCCCGTCTCGAGTAGGCGCCCGAATCGCTCCCGTCCTTGGAATAATCGATGACCAGCACGTCGTAGGCGGAGGCGGCCAGTTCCGAGGGCACCGCGTCTTGAAGCTGATACCCCCAACTTCCGGCATCAAAGATCCCGGCAAAGCCTCCCGCGGGAAAGAGCAGGAGTAAGGCCCCGGCTCCCGCCGACACCATCCCCCGGATTTTCTTCAAACGTCCCGATGCCCACTTGGACTCGCGGCCCATATCTGCCTCCTGTCTTATGGTGGCCGAAGGCTCAGCTGCATTCCTCCACTTCGAGGGGCAATTCCACCACGGTACCGTCCCCATGGACTTGCCGGATGTAGAAAATCACCGCTGCAAAAAGAAACGAGACGTCGAAACCCACGGCGGCAAAGAGGCACTTCATCTTCAGGAGCTTGGCGCCATACACCAAGGTCAGCCCGACTCCCGCCATGCCCAGCAGGCCAAACACCGATCCCTTTGGGCTGGGTCGGACCCCGATCCGCCCCCGGTACTCCACAAGGGTTCCCCCCAGGAGGACGACCATGGAAACCACCATGCCCACGAACATGGGATGAGCATCCCAGAGATACGCGGGAAATCGGATGAGATACCAGACAACTCCCGTCACCCCTCCGGCCAAAGCGGCCCCAATGGCCGCTCTGCGGGAAATCATGTTCCAGAAGAGCCCCACCAGGACCAGGGGGAAAAGGGCCGTGTTTCTCAAAACGAACCCCACAATGGTCCAGAACTCGACGCCGCTGGGGAGGAGGATGGCGAACCCCACGGTGAGAAGGGAAAGGAGAAAGATGGAGATCCTCGAGGCTCGAATCAATTGGGCCGAGGTGGCGTTGGGCACGAAATAGCGGTAGATGTCGTGGGCCGCAACGGTGCCCCCCGAAAGGATGCACGAGGACGCCCACCCGAGGGTGGTGAAGTAAAGACCCAGCACCACCACGGCGGACAAGACGGAAGAAGGCATGTTGGAGGCCAACATGGGCATGGCCTGGACGGAGGGGATTTCCGGATAGAGGACCTTGGCCGCCATGCCTGCCAGGGGGGACAGAATCACGATGGGGATGAACCCGAGGGTGACGTACAGGATTCCTCTTCGCCCTTCCTGAACCGTCTTGCACGACATCACGATCTGCAAGGCCGCCTGGGCCACGAAGGCGTTGACCACGAAGGTAAAGAACCACATGAGCACCGTGGACGGGTAGGTCGGGGGCAGGACCTGAAAATACCGCGGTTCCAGTTTCAGGATGTTTTCCCACCCGGCCATCTTCACACCCAGGCACGCCGCCGCCAGGAGGGCCAGCAACTGGCCCACCACAAGGATCTTCCCGTTGTAGGAAATGGCATGCATTCCCCCCAGGGTCGTGTAGGTAAGGAAGGAAACCACGGTAAAGAGGACCGACGTCCAGACGGACCATCCCAGGATGGCCGTAAAGAAGGCCGCGGCTCCAACCACGGAACTCACCGTAAAGATGGTGAAATTCATGGCGATGATGATTCCCGCAAGCAACCGCAGAAACGGGGATCCAAAGCGCCGGGCGATGAAGTCGGACAGGGTGATCATGGCCAGCCTGCGAAAGGCTCCTCCCGTGATGAACAGGATCAGGAGGAACATGGTCATGCGGGCGATCCCGAACCAGGCCGACGCGATGCCGTCCTTGTGGGCCAGTTCGACGATCCCGGCGATGGTATTCCCGCCCCAGAAGGCAAAAAGCGAGAAGAAGATGCTCCACGAATAAAAGCTGCGCCCTCCCACGGACATGTCTTCGTGGGCTTTGACCCTCCTTTGGGCGAGGACCCCCATCCAGGCCAGGACCAGGATTCCCGCCGCAAGAAACGTGATTTGAATGGTTTGATCGGACATTGCCCCGTGCCGCTCCATTTCCTTTTTCGGCCGTAAACGTCGCCCGGGACCCTCCCCGGCCCTGAACGCACTCCTCTCTCCACGGCCGCGGAATGCGTCGAACGGTCCGCAAAGCGGACCCATCCTTCCCATAACGGCGCCTAGCATGCACCTTCCTGTGAAATATTTCAACGAAGTCGCCCGAAAAGGGGAGGAAGAGAGCGGAGACCAAAGAGCCGTAAGACGGCGGCAGGGGTGGGAAGACGGGCGAACATCCCGCTACAGGATGGAGAAAACCTCCTCTTCCGCGGCGGGTGAGGATTGGAAAGGAAGACGAATTCAGTATCCCGGATCAGTCTCGGATGCCCGGGATGTGAGTAACCCGGGTCGGACCCCCGGGAGCACCCCGCCTCGGCTGGGGCCGCCCTTTACCCACATCTGCCATCGGGCAGGGGTGGATCGCCGCCTCCGAGCGCACCCGGCGGGTTCGCAACCATTCGCCGGGACTCGAGGCCGCAGGGCCGATACCCCCGGAACAGCTCCCAAGAGAAAGCCCACCCATGGGGTCGCAGGACCGTCCCGTGAACAAGAGTGGGGTTGCGCCCCGCACGCCCGGTAGGGGTGGCCGGCCGGTCGCCCCTACATCCTCCGCACCCACGGGACAAGCCGTGCAGAGACCTGACCCCTGAGGTCAGCCATACGGAGACCCGACCCCTCCGCCTCATACGGAGACCCGACCCCTCCGCCTCGGCTAGGGCTTCTCGGCGGGGGCGGCCAGGGATCGAATTCCCAGGGTTTCGATGAGCCGATTCATGTCCAGGGTCTTGAGGTTCATGCCCCCTTCGGAAACGGGCAACAGGACGATTTTCTTGTCCTGGAGGGCTTCGGCGATCCTCAGCTTCACCAACGCCTCGCCGCCCGTTCCCAACAACGCCTTGTTCATCTCCCGGATCCCCGCCGCCTCGGCGATTCCTTCCGCCCGGATGGCCTTGGCCAACAGAGACTGCCGCTCGAAATAGGCGTCGACTTCGATCTGGGCCATGCGGAACTCCCCGTCCACGCTGGCCACCATTTTGTTCACTTCCCCCTTGGCGTCCTCGAGCTTTCGCTTGTATTCCTCAGTGGCCGCATGCTGGGCCGAGCGGTTCTTTTCCACTCGCTGGTCGGCGACCTTCTTGTCTTCGATGGCCTTTTGATATTCGGGATTGAAACGGTAATCCTTGGTGAAGACCCGTTCCACCACGATCCCCATGGTCCCGAGGATCTCCTGGAGCACCTCCTTGGCGGCCTGGGCCTTTGCCTCCCGGGTGTCCGCCACGTAAAACTCCTCGGTCTTGAGTTCCCCGAAGATGTCCCGGGGCTTGCTTCTCGCCACCGTTCTCACGACCTTTTCCCGGAGGGTCCGGTTGTCCTTGGCCACGTACTGGAGAATGTAGGGCGCCTGGCTGGGATCGATCCGGTAGGCGATGATGACGTCCAGGCCGATGTCGTTGCCGTCGATGGTTTTGAAGAGCAGGTCGTCCCGGGACTTTCGGTCCCCGCGGCTGGAATGGATCGTCATTTCGAGGTTTTGCAGCTTGGTGTCGAAGGTGTGCCAATCGTTGACGAAGGGCAGGAAGATGTAGGTGGAACCCGGGGCATAGACCCGGTTCTCGACCCCCTTGGGAGCAAACAGCCCGATCTTCACCGTCCTGACCCCCACCTCGGTCTCCCCGGTGGTGCGGGCACACCCTCCGGGGACCGACAAGAGAAAACCCAGAACCAACACAGGCAGGATTCTTCTCATTTCCCACCTCCCTTCCGCACGTCGAACAGCTGCAGGGTCTTCTCGAGGCTCAGGGGATTGACCCCGTCGGGACCGTCGCTGGGCAGGATCACCGTCTGCAATCCCTTGTACACGTCGGCCATCTTCAGTCCCACCATGCGCTCGGCCCCTTCCCCCTCGAGGGCTTCGTTCTTGAGCCGAACCCGCTCGGCCTCGGCCAGCTTCACCATCAGGTCCGCCTCCGCCGTCCGGGTCCGGACGTAGAGGTCCTTTTCGGCCCTTTTGCGGGTGACGTAAGCTTTGCCTTCCTCGATCTTCACCGAGAGGACGGCCTCCCCCTCCTGGACAATCTTCTTCAAGGTCGCTTCCTCGGTGGCCGCACGGGCTTCCGCCTGGTTCTTGAACACGAGCTGGTCCTTGAGTTTCTTTTCTTCGATGTTCTTCTGGATTTCGTCGCTATACCGGAAGTAACGAACCATGACGCGCTCCACCTTGATTCCCTTGGGGTTCAGCTCCCGATTGAGGATCTCCTTGGCGGCTTCGCACCTTTTGACCCGAAGGGGGCTGTTGTAGAACTCTTCGGTGGTGAGTTCCCCCAGGGTCGCCTTGAGGATGGGCTCGGCCTTGGGAATGATGCCGTTGTCCTCGTAGAGGGTCCCGGGGCCGATGAGGGTGAAGACCAGGTACGGATCCACCAGGCGATAGAGGATGGACACGTCCACGTCTACGAAAAACCCGTCGGAGGTCTGGATGTGGGCCGCCTTTTCCTGTCGGGCACGGTAGGCCGCCGTGGTGGGGTAGTTGGTCAGTTCGAGGACCTGGATCCCCATGGGCAGCCGGTACAACTGCTGGATCCCCGGGATGACCACGTGGAGGCCCGCTCCGTGTACCTGCTTCTGAACGCCGCGATTGGCCCCCAGCCGCACCACCTTGATCCCGAACTCCCCGGGCTCGATGTAGACCAGCATGAGCCGGTACAGGATTGTTGCCAGCGCCAGGACGGCGATCAGGACCCGGGTCTTTCCCGTCCAGGGGAAAGGGGGAATCCTGAACCGCTCCCGGAGCCTCCCCAGGTTAAGAAAACTC
>JARKQW010000072.1 GCA_029974695.1 Syntrophobacteraceae bacterium
GCTCGGGATCCGGGTATCGAACGATGACGGTACCATCCCGATCCGTCAAGGCAAGGGTTGCCCCTTCGGGAAAACCCAGATACGCCGCAAGATCACTCAACCAGGCCAGGTCTACCGCGGCAAAGGCCACGCCTCTCACGCCGTATGCCGAATCATGGACCGGGTATCCCAGTTCGAACGAGGCCTTCCCCGAATCGTCCCGAGAATGGGCACTCCCGATGACAAGGCCTTCATTCTCAAGGGCGTGGCGAAAAAAGTCCTCGTTGGGCAGGGGCATACGGCTTTCCACGGGAAGCGCACTGCACAGGACCCTGCCGTCCGTTCCCAGGACGCCGATATTGAGGTAGTGAGGATGCCACGAGATTACATCCAGGAGGTATGCGGAACACTGTTCCGCATCCGACGAGTACAAATGCGGGCTTTCCGAGAGGGTCAGGAGCAGGCGGTAGGCTTCGTCAATGAAGCGTGCTTGCTGAATGGAGGCCAGTTCGGCCAGCCTCCTGGTATTCGTCCGGGCATGTAGAGCGGCGTTTCTTCGCTCCTCGAACCCGGAATAGAGGATCAGTGCAATGGCAGGCAGCACCGACAGCAGCACAATGGCAATGAGCTGAAATCGCAAACTCGAAAACAGCCGGGGCATGATCCGGGGTCTCATTGCGCCATTGATTCCTTATACGGCACCGGACCCCGGACCCACGGGCCCGGCATCCCAAATCTGCCGTGTGCGGTGCGCCAAGATGGATTTTTGTCTGTTGCGGAGTCCCCGCGCCCTCGTCTCCGGGTCCCGGTTTCCGCCGGCAGGTTCCTCTTTCACCGGTTGGCCTTGAGTGCCAAAGCCGGGCATGTTGAGCCCCAAAGACCCGAATTCACGCTCAGCTCCCCAAACCATCGGCTGGAAGCTGCGAGAGAAAAACCTTTGCGCCGATTGTCATACCAAATCAACAAAACCCGGGAAGGTCCGTTCCGGTGAAGTGCGGCTCCACCCGATTGCCGCCGCTCCGGTGCATACCGCTCCCCTTCGGGGGCCCGCCCCTTGCCCGGCGTCCGGGGCACCGGTTGTCACGCCGGTGTGGCAAGCTTGAGACCAAGGATGCCGGCGAGGATGAGCCCAACGCTGATGAGCCGAGCCGCGTTCACCGGTTCGCCGAGGAGCACGTTTCCGAGGATCACCGTGCCGACGGATCCTACCCCAACCCACACACTGTATGCGGTACTAACCGGAAGCGACTTCATCGCAATGCCGAGCAGCCAAAGACTGAGGACCATGGCCGGCACGGTCCACATCGTAGGCCACAGGCGCGTAAAGCCCTCCGTGTACTTCATTCCGATTGCCCAACCGACCTCGAACAGCCCCGCAACAATAAGAATCACCCAAGCCATCCGTGTTCCTTTCAGAATCGCGGGGTCGTCCCCGATCGATATTGGGGCCCTGATGTCGTCCCCACTTCCGGTCAACAGGCCGACAACCCGATATGGTACACCCTGCTCGACTTCGGGGCAATCTACTTCTCCGATGGCTCCGGTCTTGAACCTGGACAACCTTGACGTTGCCGTGTCCGGTGGCCATGAGCCCCTCGCGGGACCGGGCGTTTGGCGAAACGAATGCCCCCTTTCCCGATCATTGCAGCGGGGATCGTGTCCGGACCTTTTCCTGGAGGCGCTTCAAGAGGGCATCAAAGGATTCGTTGGTGAGGATGGAGGCGAACTGCTCCCGGTAGTTGCCGACCAGGCTGATTCCCTCGATGACGACATCGTATACCTTCCACTGCCCGCCCGAGAGAAGAAGCCGGTAGTCGATCTGGAAGTCCGGCCGGCCGGCATTGGTGACCCATGTCTTCACCACCGCATACCGGCCTTCGACGGATTGTCGGTCGTAACGAATGCCGGTGTCCGGCCTGGCTGTGGCTTCAATGCGGCTTACATACGTGTCGAAGAGGAGCTCTTTGAAAAGCCGGACGAATTCCTGCCGTTTCTCCGGAGCGAGGTCCTTCCACGGTCTGCCCAGGGCCCGTTTGGCGATTTCGTCAAAGTCGAAGTATTCCTCGACAATTCTCAGGATTTCGTCCCTGCGCTGTTGGAGACCGGGACCTCCTTCAAACAAGGAGCTCTTGATGATCCGCAATCCTCGATCGGAACCGGACCGGACGAGCTCGAAGGGCGAAGAGGAATCCGCCCGGGCGGACGGGACAAACCCCGGAACAGCCGTCAGCAGAAAGAGACCCACAACCATACAAACCATCCGTTTGTCCCGGTGCAACCGGGTCCCTTTCTCCAGCCGTCGTTTTTCGGGACGGCACCTCGATCGTTGGTCCGCTGGGAATCCATGTCGCGAAGACACTTCTCCGGCCGCCTCGTCGAGCCCGGCCTTGGTATCCTCGTTTCTTCTCGGGTTGCCTACCATAAGGACCTCCAAGAATCACACCCAAACACGGGTTTGGAATATCGGCTTCCTACCTTCGTTCGGTTTTCTCAAGCAGCCCTTCCCCCCGTTTCCCGGTCTCGGGATCGGGTTCCGAACTCCTCGAATCAGGTCCGGGAGAAGATCGAGTCCCGAAGGAGGCGAAAAGAGACCGTCGGACGGGCTATCCGCCTCAATTTCCCCTCGCATCGGAGAGCCCGGGATCGGGTCCGGGGCGGGCGCAGGGATGAAAACCTATCCCGGGGATTCGGGCTATCGCCCTTCGGGGTCCGCTTCTCCGTCTTCCGGGGGATGCCGGGCGACCGGCTACCGGGTCTCAAAATCCACGGCCAAAACGCTCTGACTCAGTTGTCGAACCTTCGCCACAACCCTTTGGTGTTCGGGATGAACCTGGTAGCGGTTCATGGCATCCAGGTCCGCAAAGGTGGAAACCAGGGCGAAATCGTAGGACCGTTCCGAGCGAACGAGGTCCCGGCCGAACTCGAAGCCCTGTATTTCCGGAACGACGCCGGGCAGTTTTCCCAGGCTCCCCGCCAGGTCCCCAATTTCCTCTTCCGTCACTCCCGGCTTGAACTTCATGAAGACAACGTGTTTGAGCATGAATGCGTCCTTCGCTTTTCCCCTTTCAGGTTGAATTCTCAGCCCCCGGCCCGGCTTTCCCTCAGCCTCCGGACGTCGCCGATCCGGATGGTGATCTTCTGGGAGTCGAAATACTCGAGCAGTGGAATCGTGTACTTGCGGCTGGCCTGGGTCATGTCCTTGAACTGGGGCGTTGAAATCTCCCCGTGCTCCCGCAGAAACGATACCAGCCGATCCTGAAGCTCCTTCAGGGCCGATGCGTGAAAATAGAGATCTTCCTTGGTTTTGACCAGGGTCCCCCGGGCAAACATCCACTCGAGGACGTCCTGGTGCCGGCGGGAATTGCCCGGCAAGGTCCCCGCCACTTCCTTGAAGAAAGGCGGTTGCAGCCCCGCATCCTTGTAGGCTTTTTCAATCTTCTCTCGGATACTTTCCTCTTCCTTGCTCAGATCCGTCTTGTGGGAACTCAGGCGCACCCATTCCATCTCCTGCACGACGAGGTCCTGCTCCGCAAGTTGCCGCAGGATGAAGTTGTAGAGCCTCGTGTCCACGGACCGGGGGAGGCGTGCGGACAACTCCTCCTTGGCCATCCCCGTCTTGAGGGGGAACTGGGTGTGGAACTCGGTGAGGGCCTCAAGGACCGTCCCTTTGAGCTCCTGCAGCACGTCGGGGTGAATCAGTCTACGGTTGTCCTTGTCCACCACGATGACCCGCTTTTGACTCGTAAACTGCTGCAGAATTTTGTCCAGCGACTTGGGAGGGATGTTGGCCCGGACCCGCAATTCCTCCTCGGTGATCCCCCCCGGGCCGCTATGGAGGACATGCCAGAGGGCGGCGTCGGGTTCGTTGGCCAGAAGCAGCTCCTTGAGCGCCACGGCAGCCTTGCGCTTTTCCTGCCTCTTGTGCTTGCCGGGAAAAGGATGAAGGATCGTTCCGCCTCCGATGGTTCGAACGGGCGAGTAGGATCTCAACACAAACCGATCTCCCCTCAGGGCGGCAATGGGTGTGTCCAAGCGAATCTGGGCGAAGGTTTCCCCGCCCGGCGCCAGTTCCTCCTGCTCGAGGAGAACCAGAACGGCAAGGTGCTCGGCCGTCCCTGTGTGGAAGCGGACTTTTGCGCGATTTTTCAAAGGGCGGGGCGAGCTCGAGAGGAGGTCCAGGTGAACGTCCACCATGTGAGTGGCCACCAGGGCTCCCGGACTGGCGATGACTTCCCCTCGCCGGATCAGCCCCCTTTCGATGCTCTGGAGGTTGATGGCGGTCCGTTGGCCGGGAAGCACCTCCTCTACGTCTTCGCCGTGGACCTGGATGCCCCGGACCTTGGTCTTGTGCAGGGACGGATAGACGGTGACCGGGTCTCCCACCCGCAATCTTCCCGAAAGGCTGGTCCCCGTGACCACCGTCCCAAAACCCCTCATGGTGAACACCCGGTCCACGGAAAGCCGAAAGGGACCCTCGGGGCTGCGCGGTTCCACCTCCCGGTACAACACGGCGAGCTGTTCCTTGAGCTCGTCCATCCCCGTCCCCCGGACTGCGGACACGGGGATGACGGGAGCTCCGTCCAGAAAGGTCCCTTTAAGGAAGTCCGCCACGTCCTCTTTCACCATTTCGATCCACTCGGGATCTTCCACCAGGTCGGTCTTAGTGAGGACCACCAGGCCTTTCTTTACCCGGAGAAGATCGCAGATCTCCATGTGTTCCCGGGTTTGAGGCATGACCCCTTCGTCGGCCGCAATGACCAGGGCCACCAGGTCGATGCCGGCGGCTCCCGCCACCATATGCCGGACGAAGCGCTCATGCCCCGGCACATCCACGATCCCCATGCGTTCTCCGCCGGGCAGATCCAGGTAGGCAAAACCCAGTTCGATGGTAATGCCCCTGAGCTTTTCTTCCTTGAGACGGTCCGTATCGATGCCCGTCAAGGCGCGAATCAGGGAGGTCTTTCCGTGATCGATGTGCCCTGCAGTCCCCAAGATGACTTGCTTCATAGGTTTGTGCCTTCAAAAATGAGGAACCGCCGTTTGCCCGCGACTCGAATCGTTTGGAAAATTAACAGAATTTTTGCCGGGAATTCAAGGCATTTCGCCCACGGAACCTCCAGGGGAACCCGGCCGGAAGGGTCCCCCCCGGCGCTTTCATCGAGGGCCGGGAAGGGGCCGGAGTCCGGGACCTTGCTCAGAAAAGATTTTGACATCCCTGCATCTCTACGATATCGTTCGATGATTTAATTTACAGGAGGGTCAGCCATGAGTTTCAAGATTGCCGAACGAAGCCGGAT
>JARKQW010000102.1 GCA_029974695.1 Syntrophobacteraceae bacterium
GTGACGGGGCGACCTTACAATCTCTACGACGAACGGTTGAACCTCCAACTGGGCAGGAACCTGGCAAAAAGAAACATTACCGCCGTCCCCATGGATTTTCTCGATCTGAATGCCGAAGACCTCAGCGACTTTCCGCAGATGTACTGGGGGCTGGGGGCCAGGGTCCTTCGGGCCGCAAAAGTCATCGCGCGGACCCCCCCTTGGTACGGAGTGCACCTCACCAATTTCAGCTGCGGGGCCGATTCATTCATCGAACACTTTTATCGGCATATCCTGGGTGAAAAGCCCGCCCTGGTTTTGGAACTGGATGAACACAGCGCCGTGGCGGGGCTCCTCACCCGGATCGAAGCCTACCAGAACGTGGTCAAGAACCTCGAGGAACAATCGTCGATCTGCGACCCGAATCCGCAATCCCGGCAGGCGGGTTTGGAGGCGACAGGCTGATGACCCAGAAATCACCGGAGTCCCATTGCATGGCTAACCCTCAGACAGTCGCATCCTTTGAACGACTGAAGACCAGCGTGGCCCAGTTCGACGTTTCCGGCAGGACCCTGCTGATCCCCAACATGGCACCCACGGGAGTTCGACTCCTGGCGGCGTGCTTTCGAGCCGTGGGGGTGAACGCGGTGGTGATGGAAACCTACAAGGGGCTGAACCTGGGCAAGGAATTCACCTCGGGCAAGGAATGCTTTCCCTGCCAGGTCACCCTGGGAGACATCCTGTATCACTTGAAAAAGGAAGAAGAGAGACTCGGGGAGGACTTTTCACCCGGGAACTACGTTTATTTTCTTCCCGAAGCGGACGGTCCGTGTCGTTTTGGAATGTACAACAAGATGCAGCGGCTGGTCCTGGATCGATTTCCGACCTACAAGGACCTGCCCATCGTCTACCTGTCCACCGGAAATTCCTACGCCACGTCGGACATCCTCTCTCCCCGGTACGCTCCCATTTTCCGAAGGCTCAGCTACGTAGCCCTCATCATTGCCGATGTGTTCGACCGCACCGTCTGGCGGGTGAGACCCTACGAGAGGCGCCCGGGGATGACCGACGAGTTCATGGACGGAGCCATCGAAGAAATGGCGGCCCTCATCGAGCGCATCGGGACAACCCTGGACTTCCCCCAACTGTACCGGTGCCTTGAAACGACCGTGGCGACGGCTGCCGGGTTCATCGACCCTCAGAAACCCCGACGTCCCCGCATCGGCATCGTGGGAGAGATCTACCTGCGGACCCATCCGGACTCCAACCAGGAAATCATCCGGCAAATCGAGAAATTCGGCGGAGAGGTGGTGGACGCATCCCTGGGAGAGTGGGTGAACTACGTGACCTACGAGCAGCTTCAGAAGACGGCGAGAAAGTGGCGACTGGCCTGGAGGGAAAGGGACCACGGAGTGTTGCGCAAGCTGACCCTGCAGTGGATTTCCCTGCAGATCGAGCGGTGGTACCAGGCCTGGAGGCAGGGCCAGGTGTATCGGATCGCCATGCGGCACTTGGACATCCAGCAGGATCACGACATCGCCGCCGTCGAGAAACGCCTGGACCGGGATCGCCTCTACAGCTTCGCCATCGGCACGGAAGCGGCCCTGAGCATCGGGGGCGCACTGGAATACGTCCATGAAGGCTTCGACGGGGTGGTGAACGTTTTTCCCTTCACCTGCATGCCCAGCACCATCTGCGCCTCCATCCTGAAGCCTCTCCTCCTGGACAAACGCATCCCTTACCTGGACGCCCCCTACGACGGAACCTACCAGCCCAATCGGGAAATCGTGCTTCGGACCTTCCTCTACCAGGCCAGGCAGCACATGGAATCCCGCCGGGCCAAACGAGAGAACGGTAAGAACTGACATGTCCAATCAAACCATGATCATCAACGCAGCCTTCCCCGAAGAATGCCGCGTCGCCATTCTTGAAGGTCAATCCCTGGAGGGTCTTTTTCTCGACACGGCCAGTCGCACCAAGATCGTGGGAAACCTCTACAAAGGCGTGGTAACCCATATCCAGACCAGCCTGCAGGCGGCCTTCGTCAACTACGGCATGGAGCGCAACGGGTTTTTGCCCCTGTCGGAGATCCACCCCGAGTACTACCAGCAGGAGCCCTCGGAACCCCTGCGGATCCAGGATGTCCTCCGGGTGGGACAGGAGGTGCTCATCCAGGTGGTGAAGGAGGAAGTGGGCACCAAAGGCGCCCTGCTCACCACCTACGTTTCCCTGGCGGGCCGGGACGTGGTGCTCATGCCCGGGCAGCCCCAGCGGGGAGTCTCCAGGAAGATCGAGGACGAGACCCACCGGGAACGTCTCAAGCAGCTGGCCCACGACTTGCGGATTCCCGAGGAATTCGGCATCATCATCCGCACCGCCGCCGAGGACCGCACCAAGAGGGAGGTCGCCAAGGACCTGAACAACCTCATGAAAATGTGGGAGGAGATCAAGAAGCGGGTCCAGGAAACCCCCTCTCCGGGCCTCATCCACCAGGAACAGGACCTGGCCCTGCGCGTCATTCGAGACTACTTCAATCCCAACATCAAGACCGTTCTAGTGGACGATCGGGAAACCCACCAGCGGGTCAAGGACTTCCTGCGGAGCATCGATCCCCGGCTCCAGCGCATCGTCAAGTACCACCGAGAGGACGCTCCCATCAGCCTCAAGTACAACCTCGAAGACCAGATCGAACAGGTCTTCCAGAAGCGGGTCCCCCTGAAATCCGGCGGCTACCTGCTCATCGACTCCACCGAAGCCCTGGTGGCCGTGGACGTCAATTCCGGGCGGGCCAACGGGGACGGAGCCGTGGAGGAAATGGTTTTCAAGGTCAACATGGAGGCCGCCACGGAAATCCCCCGGCAGTTGCGCCTGCGGGACCTGGGCGGGCTCGTGGTCATTGACTTCATCGACATGCACGATCGCCGTCACACCCGGGAAGTGGAACGTCGACTCAAAGAGGAAATGAAAAAGGACAAGGCCAAAATCACCATCGGGCGGATTTCCCGCTTCGGCCTTCTCGAGCTTTCGAGGCAGCACCTGGGAATCAACACCCTGCGGAGCTCCTCGAGGGAGTGCCCCACCTGCAAGGGTGCGGGCTGGGTCCGCACTCCCCTGGCCAGCGCCCTCTTCCATCTTCGAAAAATCTGGATTGGGCTGGCCCAGCGAAAAGACCTGGCCCAGGTGAGAGGGACCTTCTCCATCGAGGTGGCCAACTATCTTTTGAACCAGAAAAGAAACGAATTGAAGCGCCTGGAAGAGCGTTACGGCACTTCCATCTGGATCGAGGGATCCCCCATCCTGCTTCCCCACGAAGGGCAGATCGAGTTTGTGTCCCGGGACGGGGCCCACTAAACGCAACACACGCTCCCGGTCGACGAAGGGATCGAAGGGGGCCGTCATTCCCCCGGCGTCCGGCTCCATATGGGCAGGGGGGGAAGCCGTCCGCGGCCCCAATTCCGCGGAAAGAATGCCGGAAGGGCGTTCGGCAGGCTCGAGGGTGCCCGGATCGTTTCTCGTCCGCCGGTCCTCATCAGACGATCACGTACTTTTTAATGGTATAGACCACTTCGTCCGGATCATCCAGAAGGGTGAGAAACTCGAGGTCCTCGCGTGAGATGGCATTATGGGACAACAGGGTGTTCTTCACCCATTCCAGGAGGCCGTGAAAATATTCCTTGCCCACCAGAATGACGGGAAACGGCTTGATCCTGCGGGTCTGTATGAGGGTCAGGGCCTCGAAGATCTCGTCCATGGTGCCGAACCCCCCCGGCATCCCGACGTAGGCCTGGGCATATTTGATGAACATGACCTTTCGAACGAAGAAGTACTGAAAATCCAGCCGAACATTCTGATACGGGTTGGGTTCCTGTTCCAGGGGAAGCTTGATGTTGAGGCCCACGGACCTGCCTCCCCCCTCCCGGGCCCCCTTGTTTCCCGCCTCCATCACGCCTGGCCCGCCCCCCGTAAGGATATGGAACCCGTTCTGGGCCAGCTTGCGGGCGATCTCCACCGTCTTCTCGTAGACCGGATCTCCCGGTTTGACCCGCGCAGACCCAAAAATGGAAACCGCGGGGTAGATGTCCGAGAGGGTCTGGAACCCATCCACGAACTCGGCGATGATCTTGAAGAGCCGCCATGAATCCTGGACGGTCATGGCGTCAATGACATATTGTTTTTCGGCCATCTTGTCGGTCCTTTTCAATGGATCTTGGTGCCGGCGAGTGATAAGAAGGGTATTGTCAAAAAGCAGGGACAACCCGATCCATCTTACGGGAGGGAAGCGCGGGAAATCAAGTTTCTATTGGAAATCCTTGTGCGGTACACGCTCCCGGTTCTATTCGGACGTGTTTTTTTCGGAATTCTTTTCCCCAGGACGCTCTATTCTTATGGGCACGAATAGGCACCACCGGGGGGTCCCATTGAATGAGAGCTCCGGCCGGTAAAATCAGGTACAATCCAGGTTTGGGTTGCCATTTGGCACCGGAATGAATAGAATCCTGCGAACAGGATCGAATCCGAGAGTCTTATTGAGCTTAACCAGATCATCAACTGTCGATAAATATGACCTGAAGCAGCATCCTTGTTGGGGGTCATGGTCGAATACGACGGAGGCCGTTTGAATGGAAATGAAAGACTTTGTGAAGGCAGCCTTGAAAAAGGTGAACAAGAAGGTGGCCGAGGGGTCCCTGGACAAGAATGAAGAAGGCTACGACGAACCGGAGGAAATGCTCCTGGACTGGATCTGGATCGAGCTGAAAGAAGAATCGCCGGACAAGGATGCCGTCATCGGCATGGACCTGGACGACCTTTACGAGATCATCGAAGGGTCCGCAGACATGTACGAGGATTACCAGATTTTGCTCGAGTCCCTCCGCAAGGAGGAAGAGTCTTAGGACTCGGGCCCGTTTTCATCCGGCGCCCTCTTGTGGGGCGCTTTTTTTGTTGGAAAGACGCCGGGTCCCGCCGGTACGGCCGGGAGCTCCGGCCGGGGAGAAGCCACCAGTCATGGAGTCCGCATCGCCCAGCACTCAACTGCCCGGCATCGTCCTTCACCCGGGACGGGAAAAGAGGATCCTTCGGGGACATCGATGGGTTTTCAGCAACGAAATTTCCACGAACCCTCTTTCCCAGTTCGAGCCGGGGAGCTGGGTGGAGGTGTTTTCCGGCAAAGGCATCTCCCTGGGCTCCGGCTACATCAACCCCCGGTCCCTGATTGCGGTGAGGATCCTTTGTCCTCCGGGAGTCCGCTTCTCCCGGGATTTCCTGGAAGAGCGAATCCGGGAGGCCGTTCGGCGACGGGAGGAATTTTACTACCCGGGATCCTCCTGTTACCGAGCCGTATTTGGCGAATCCGACGGCTTGCCGGGCCTCGTAGTGGATCGTTACGGGGACGTGGTGGTTTACCAGGTCAACACCCTGGGGATGGTTCGCCTCGAGCCGTGGGTCCGGGATTTGCTCCTCGAGATCTTCCGTCCCGCGGCCCTGGTTTGCCGCAACGACTCTTCCGTAAGGGCCCTCGATGGCCTGTCCCCGGAGAAGGGCGTCGTCCACGGCGGGCTGCCCGAGGATTGCCGGGTGTCCATCGACGGGATCGAGTATTCGCTGCGTCCCCTCGAGGGACAAAAGACGGGGTTCTATCTCGACCAGCGGGACAACCGGCGTGCCTTTCAACGATGGACCGCAGGCCGCAGGGTCCTGGACCTGTTTTGCTATAACGGCGCGTGGAGTCTTGCCGCAGTGGCCGGCGGGGCCATCGAGGCGACGGGGGTAGACCAGTCGGGGGACGCCGTCGAGCAGGCCGCGGCCAATGCCGCTCTCAACGGGCTGGAGGATCGCTGCCGCTTCGTTCGGGAGGAAGCCTTTCATTTCTTACGATCCGCAAACAAATCCGATTATGACTGCATCATTCTGGATCCTCCCTCCTTCGCCAAGACCCGCAACGCCCTCGCCGCCGCCAAGAAAGGCTACACGGATCTCAATCGAAGGGCGCTGCTCCTGCTGCCTCCCGGGGGAATCCTGGTGAGCTGCTCGTGCTCCTACCACGTGGACGAAGGCCTGTTTGAGGAAATCCTTCTCCAGGCCGCCCAGGCAAGCGGCCGACGGCTCCGCCTCCTCGAGGCCCGGACTCAGGCCGTAGACCACCCCATTCTCCTGGCCATGCCCGAGACCCGGTATCTCAAGTGCTGTTTTCTCGAGGTGTTCTAAATCCCGGGTGTTGCGGGCCGCCCGGCAGGACGGGAAGCTTAGGAATCCTGAAACCAAGCACATCGATTTTCGTGAAGAGATGAAAAGCCTATGCCGATTTATGAATTCCGATGCGGAGATTGTGGAAAAAAGACGGAAATCATCACCCTGAGGGTTTCCGAAGAGGTGGATCCTTGCTGCCGGCACTGCGGGAGCCGCCAGGTGGGCCGAATCCCTTCCCGGGTGAGGGTGCGCCTTTCCGAGGAGACCCGCCTGGAACGTATGGCGGATCCGTCGCGCCTGGGAGGCCTGGATGAAAACGATCCCAAAAGCATGGCCCGGTGGATGAAAACCATGGGTCAGGAGATGGGAGAGGACCTGGGAGAAGACGTGGACGCCCTGGTGGAGGAAGCCATGGAAGCCGAAGCCCGGGGGGAGCTTGACCCCGGGGGGACGGCCCCGGAAGACGACCTTCCATGAGAAAGCAGGCACCCGATCACGGCCCGGGTTCCCCCCTGTCGGTCACCCGCTGGAGGACGGAGGATGCCTCCCGTTCCGTTCCCCTTTTTCAATGCCTGGCAAGCCGCCTGAAGGTCTCCCCGGAAGAGGCTTCGGACCTCATCGACTTCGGGTCGGTCCAGGTGAACGGCCACCGGGAACGCAAACCCGCCCGCATCCTCGAGGGCGGGGAAGAGATCGCCGTCTACTGGCCGTGGACGGGGGTCCGTCGACACTACGAGATCGATCCCCGGCGTATCGTGTTCCAGGATTCCTGCCTGCTTGCCTACGACAAGGAGGCGGGAATTCCCAGTCAGCAGACGCCCTCGGACGCCTACAACAACGTGTTCGCCGCCGCGTACCGATACCGGGAAAAGCTGGGCGGGAAAGACCCCTACGTGGCCTTGCACCATCGCCTGGATCGGGAAACCAGCGGGATCCTTCTCCTGGCCCTGGATCGGGAGGTGAATCGGCACTTGGGGAATGCGTTCCGGGATCGCCGGGTGGTCAAGGACTATGCGGCCTGGGTTTCAGGGACCCCGGCCCGGGATTCCTGGGTTTCCCGGGAACCGATCGGTCGCAAGGGGGGAAGATATCGGACGGTCCCCCCCGGCGAAGGGAAGCCCGCCGAAACCCTCTTTTGGGTGCTCTCGAGGCGGGAGAACGGCTCCCTGGTTCGTGCGCGACCCGTGACCGGGCGAACCCACCAGATTCGTCTTCACCTGGAGGCTGCAAGCCACCCGATCCTGGGAGACCGCCTGTACGGGGGCCCCCCTGAAAAACGCCTCTTCCTGCACGCCTGGTGCCTGCAACTGCGCCATCCCGTCAGCGGATCGCCGTTGGTTCTCCCTGCGGCCGTTCCTCCCGACTGGCCGGAACCTCGGCCGGATATTCCTCCGGATTAGGAGAATCGGACCAGCGGTCCAGTTCCTCCTTCATGGCTTCGAGGATCTGTCCCGCCCGGATCAGGGCTTCCCGGGCCACGGTCCGATCCTCCCCCGCAGCCCTGCTCCGGTCCACGAGGTGGGTCCAGTCCAGCCTCGCCATCTCGGAGCGCATCTCGAATTCGTCGTGGAGCTGTGAAATGCCTTGATCCAGCATCCTGCGCAGGTACCGGACCTTGAAGTCCCCGGCATAGGCGGCAAAGGACTGCCCGAGCTCGGAGCGGGTTTCCGCCTTGATCAGGGCCACCGCTTCCTCCACCACCTTGGGGGTTCCCGTGAGACTCCGGGACAATCCCCCCCACCCTCGATTTCCCGAAGAGGACTTCCAGTCCTCCAACCAACCGGACAACCTGGCCAGGCCGAACTTGAGAAGCAACGTCCCCCGACGGGTGACGGCTCGGCTCGCCGCAGCACTGAAGGGGGCGGGCTGGATTCGCCCGAGGAACGCTCCGTCCCAACCTCGACTTCCTTCGAACTTCTCCAGGGAAACGCCGTACTGAGCGAGCCCGCCGCGATACTCCTCGACGGCGGTCTGGAACAGGGTCCAAAAGGATTCGTAGGCCTGCTGCAGACGCGCCTGGAGAAACGCCTCCCTTTCCCGGGCAAACTCGATCACCCGGGTATTGATGCGTTCCACCAGAAACCGGGTGATGCCTTCCCGAAATTCCAAGTACACCCGGTACAACTGCCGAAGGGCCTGTCGAAGGTCGGTCAGTTCTCTGTGTACGCGGGGATCCATCGGAAAACGTTCCACCAGTTCCATGGTTTCCGGCACGATCATTCCGGCCGTGGGATGGAAAAAGGCGTCGGCGGAACCGTCCAGGTCTTGGAGCAAGGCCTCCCTGAGGCCCGAAATGGAATTCCGGAGGGTCAGCAGCATGCCCTGCATGGAAGCATGCTTTTCCCGAAGAGGACCCGAAGATTCCTTCAACACCTCGATGTCCTGATCCAGGAAGGCCTTCCGGGTCTTCACCGTGTCCAGAACGCTTCCCGCCACTAGGGAGAGGCGGTTCAGAATACTTCTCAAAAGGGTGTCCGTCCGTTGCCGCTGGATCCGCTCGGCCATCCGGTCCCGAAACCCTTGGAACCCTTGCGAGGATTTCCGCACCAGGGCCTTTTCCTTTTTCCAGTGGCGAAGAAGCCTTCGCTCCTTTTCCGGCAGGGCGTCCCCCACCTGGTCCGCCAGGTGTAAAAGGGCGGAGAAGCGAAACAGCTGGGGATCGGGCACCACCCACTCGAGCTCACTTTTCACCCGCCCGCACATGGCTTCGATGTCTTCGAGATCCGGGTGCACGTCCAGGTCCACGTTGAGGACGAACAGCGTGTGGGGATCCAGCCGAAGGGTCCTGATGAACTCGAGGAGTCTGAAGTCCGCTTCCCGCAGGCCGTAACGGCTGCAGATGACGTAGAGCACCAGGTGGGTGCCCAACAGGTGCTGCTGCAGGAGGGCAAAATGGAGGGGATTGGGAGAGTCGCTGCCCTGTCAGTCGGCGATCTCGACGTTTTCACCCAGCCAGGGAATGGGGACCTGGAGCTCCATGTCCCGAAGGTAGACCTCCTGGCCCTGGGTCCCAACAAACCGCTGATGCTGCCGGATGGACGTCGGGTCGAAGAGAAGTCGGTTGACCCCCTCCCCCACGGAACTCCCGAGGAGATCGTAGCCGTCCAGGTAGCCCTTGAGGGCAAAAAAGCCGGGCTCGACATGCCCGCGGGTCTGCTGCCGGTCGTTTTGCACCTGCCGGAGCCTGTCCCGGAGGCCCTGTCGGTCCTCGGCCCTGCGGATATCCACGGGCTCGTGGTTTCCATCTCCTTCAAAGTCCGGAAGCATCCGGGCCGAGTCGTTGAGTTCCTCGATGATCTGGGACCACGGTTTGATTTCGACCCATCCCCCCAGCCGATCCGAGGTTCGGATGCGGGTGACGAAGGACGTGACGATCCCCGCACCTCTTCTCAACAGGTCGGACCCGACCAGGGCGTTGATCAGGGTGCTTTTCCCGGATTTCACGGAACCCACTACGGCCACCCTCAGGACGAAGTCCTCGATGGAACGACCCACACCGGCCAGGTGCGTCCTCCACCGCCGCCCAGCCTCCCCTTCGAGGGCGCCCAGCTCTTCCAGTTCCCGGAGGGTTTCTTCCAGGATTTCCATGCGTTGTCGAATTTTGCGCTTCAGGTGGGAGTAGGCTTTCATGGTCCTCCGTCTTGTCCCGTGATGGATGAGGGTCCACAGCTTTTCGGAATCCCCGGGGTCCTTCCCGGCGTTTCAAGAACCGCGCAAGTGCAGTTATCCAGAAAATCCGAAAAAAATCAAGGAAAGCCCTCCACCGCTTCCTGCGGACAGCCCAACATTCTGCACGGATTTCTCGTTTCGACGAGGACTGCCGGACCGGCTACCCGGTCCGGGCCATGGGGGGACGGAGTCTCCCGGGCAGCGGCATTCCCGAACGGAGGTTGGAAGAGGGGTGGGTCGGCCCGGAAGGAACCTGGGTCGGGCCGCTTTTTTTCAGTGCCGGTTTGATGGAGAGGGAAAACGTCCGGATTTCAGGTCCCCGGGCGGAGATTGGGAACGAGGGAATCGCTCGACCCGGGGGGAAGCAATGGAAGAGTCTTCACCACGGGGCACCCGGATGGGCGGGATCAAGGCCTGGAGGGCTACCCCTTCTTCCCGCACGCCTCTCGGATCTTGTGGATGAGCTCCATCAAATCGCAGGGCTTGGTGAGGTAGTCGTAGGCGCCGAACTCGATTCCTTGCCGGGCCGCCGTTTCGGAACCATGTCCCGTGAGCATGATCACCGGCATCGTCGGGTCCATCATTTTGAAGATCTTGAGGACCTCGATCCCGTCCATGTCTTCCATCTTGAGGTCCAAAACGGCCACGTCAAAGCTGCCGTCTCGAAGGACTCGAATCGCCTCGGAACCGCTCAGGGCTGGCGTGACTTCGATGTTGCGCCGGGCCATCCGCTTGGCGAGCACCTGCACATACCCCGCCTCGTCATCCACCAGGAGGAGCTTCACGCGACCGGACCGATCTTGTGTATTCTCAGGCATCTCCGGGTTCCTGTTCAGGCTCCGCGCCGCAAGGTGATTTCCTGGATCCGCGCCTGGGTGATCTTGTCTTCGTGTTGGGTCTTCTTGTTCTTGGCTTCCTTGACCTTGGCCATGAGCTGGTCGATGTCGCAAGGTTTCATCAGGTAGTCGAAGGCCCCCAGCTTCATCCCTTCGATTCCGGTCTCCACCGTGGCATGACCGGTCAGCATGATCACTTCCACCAGGGGATGGGCCTGCTTGATCTTCCGGAGTGTCTCGATGCCGTCCATGCCGGGCATCTTGACGTCCAGGATCACCACATCCACGTTGCTGTCCTTTTCCCGGAGCTTTTCCAGGGCTTCGTAGCCGCTGTAGGCGGTCACGATGCTCAGGTTCCTCTTGCCCAGGCGTCGAGTCATGGTGTCCACAAAGGGGACTTCGTCATCGACCAACATCACGACGGTTTTCAACATGAGGATTCCTCCCTCTCTTGACGTTACGACAGGATTTGACTCCAAAGATACCCCATTTCCCTTGGTTTCGAAAACCCCCGAAACCCGCACCCGGCCGTCGGTTGTCGACTCTCGGGGGCGGACGGTGACTCGGGACCGTTGGGCGGCCCGCCCCATGGAAACCGGGCGGTGGGAATTTTCCGCGCCCCCTAAGGAAATCCGGCGCCGACGACTCGACCCGGCCGGCCGGCGATGGATCTCGAGATCGGCCTACGAACGCGCCTCCTCCCCCTTGCAAAAGAGGGGCAGGTAAACGTGAAAGGTGGTGCCCAAATCCACGGCACTGTTCACCGTGATCTCCCCCCCCATCTTGTGCACGATGCCGTAGCAGATGGACAGCCCCAGCCCCGTGCCTTTCCCCACGGGCTTGGTGGTGAAGAACGGGTCGAAGATCCGGGGCAGCACGGACTTGGGTATGCCGCATCCGGTATCCGAGACGTCCAGCACCACCTTGTCGCCCTCCTGTCTGCTCGTGATTTGGACCGTTCCCCCACCGGGCCCGATGGCATCGATGGCGTTGTTGATAAGGTTCAAGATCACCTGCTGGATTTCCGACGGGGAGGCGCAAACCTCGGGCAACCGGGGGTCCAGGTTCTTCACGATCTTGACGTTGGCGTACCGGGACGGTTGCTCGGAAATTCCCACCACCTCCTCGATGAGGTCGTTGAGCTGCATGGGTCGCGTCCGGGGATCGGTTCTCCGGGCGAAACTCAGCAGCTTGTGGGTGATTTCCTTGCAGCGCTCCCCCTGGGTGCGGATCTGTTGCAACGCCGTCTTGAACTCCTCGAGATTGCGGCTCTCCCGAAACTCTTCCTCTTCCAGCAGGTCTCCGATCCACCCGGCCTCTTCCACCATGATGGCGACGGGGTTGTTGATTTCATGAGCGATCCCCGCGGCAAGTTCCCCCACCGAAGCAAGCTTTCCCGCCTCGATCACCTGCTCGTTCATCATCTCCTTTTCCCGGTCCGCCTTTTCGATGTATCGCACCATCCTCTTGGAAAGCGCGAAGGCCATGAAGACGATGGCCAGCCCTCCCAGGAACCCGATGAGAATCGCCAGCTTCCGGGTCTGGTAGAGGTCCGAAAAGGCATCGGTTTCGTCCTGCTGGTAGGCCAGGATCCATTCCCCTCCCTTGAGGTGCGTCATGACGTAGATGACGTCTCTGCCTCCATGGCGGAACCGCCCAACGGAAACGTCCTTGCGGCGCAGGTCCCCTTGGGAGAAGTCGAAGACGGCCCGGAGCGCCTGCCCCACCGCGCCGTAAGGACTCGAGCCGTCCTGCCTGCCGTGGGCCAGGAGACTCGCGGGAACCTCCCCGTCCAGAACCGACGCGGACTGGGGCCTCGTCTGAAACTTTCCCTCGCTGTTGACGATGAACGCGGATCCGGTCACGCCGATCCGGATGCTCTCCACCAGCGAATTGAAGGCCTCGAACTCGATGGTGGCCCGCAAAATGAACTCATGCCCCGCCCATTTGTGCCGGGCGGTAACGATAAAATGGGGCTGCCTTCGAATGCCGAGAAACACATCGCTGATGGTATACGGCTTCTCGATGGCCTTTTTGAACCAGTCGGACCCGGAGTAATCCACATGATCGAGCTTGAGGGGGCCTGCGTAGGCGATCTGCACCCCTTGGTCGTTCACCAGGCCCAGATCCACAAAGACCCCGTCGTAGGCGCCCTGGAGAACCGCCAGCTTGTGCCTGAGGAAGGCCTCGTCCTTGAGCTGGTCCAGGCTGAAGGAGCTGGCCAGGACCCTCACGTAGGAGAGCTTGTCGTTGAGAAACGTGTCGATGTTCTGCTGGTGCTTTTCCACCAGCTCCACCAGGTGGGCCAAAACCTTCTCCCGGTAGGACGTTTCGAACCGGTAACCGATGATCAGGGTGGTGAGGATAAGGGGGGCAAAGGAGACGAGGATCACCGTGAGGATCATGTTCCTGGTCAGGGATCGGTAATACTGCCTGCTCTCCATGTTCTGATCCTTCCAGCCCCGAGGCCGGGAGCCCTTCCCTTGGGTCGGACACAACTTCCTAATACGCCGTCAGCAGGTACACCATGCTCATGGTGACCGTGATCATCATGGGCCACCAGCACATCTTCATGTATTCGACGAAAGAGATCTTGTAGCCCGCCTTTTCCGCCATCCCCACGGTGACCACGTTGGCGCTGGCCCCGATCATGGTGCCGTTGCCCCCGAGGCACGCTCCCAGGGACAGGGACCACCAGAGCACGTTGTCCTTGGGCAGGCCGAAACTCTCGCTCAGGAAGAGCACGATGGGCAGCATGGTGGCGGTGAAGGGAATGTTGTCGATGAAGGCCGAGGCAACGGCCGAAACCCAGAGGATCAGGATCAC